>JANMRJ010000227.1:0-1108 GCA_031370985.1 Acidimicrobiales bacterium | reverse complement strand
CCGGCGCCGGCGGCGGGGCCGCCGACATCGTCCTGGCCGCCGGTACCCTCAGCCCGGTCGTCACCACCTCCCGCGGCGGCTCCTCGGTCGCCACCGTCGCCGCCGGCGGCGGCAACGGTGGGGCGTCGACGGCAACCATCGCCACGGTCGCCACCTCGGGCGCCACCGGCGCCACGACGGCTCAGTCCAGCTCGACCAACGGTGCTGGCTCCAACAGCGGCGGCACCACCGGCCCCGCCTCTTCCGGCGCCGTCGCCGGCGGCACCGCAGTCTCCGGCCCCTCCGGCCCCTCGGGTGCCACCGGCTCGGCCACCGCCAACGCCACGGCCACCAACACCGCCATCCTGGGCACCGCCACCGTCATCGGTGGACCCGCGACCAGCGGCGACTCGGGCGTCACCGGCGCCACCGGCGCCACCGGCGCCCTGGCCGACGCCTCCTCCGCGGCCAACTCGGGCGCCGGCTCCACCGCCACGGGCGCCTCCGGCGCCAGTGGCCCGGCGGCCAACGACAGCTTGGTCGATGCCTCCGGCGGCGCCGGCGGGGCCGGGGGGACCGCCGCCACAGGCACCGCAGCCGCCGGCGGCCAGGGCGTCAACGTTGTCCTCTCTACTGGGGGTGCGCTGAGCCCCGTCGCCGCCACCGCCCTCGGCGGCTCCAGCGTGGGCACAGCCGACGCCCGGGGTGGCGCCGGCGGCGTCGGCGCCGTCGCCCTCACGCCGACCGCGACATCCGGCGCCACCGGCGTCGCCGTCGGCCGGTCCTCCGCCACCAACGATGCTGGCTTCAACGGCAGCGGCTCGACCGGCCCGGCGACGAGTGCCGCCACCGCCGCCCCGCTCGCCACCTCCGGCGCCTCCGGCGCCAGTGGTGCCTCGTCGGAGGCCACGGCCAACCCCACCGCCACCAACACCGGCATCCTGGGCCGCACCACAGTCGCCGCCGGCCCGGCAATCAGCGGCGGTTCGGGTTCCACCGGCGCGACCGGTGACGCCAGCGCCGACGCCGGCGCCGGCTCGGCGGCCAACTCGGGCGCCGACTCGGGCGCCGGCGCCTCCTCGGGCGAGTCCGGCACCGCCGCCAACGTCTCGACCGCCGACGGCGCCGC
>JANMRJ010000226.1:0-9629 GCA_031370985.1 Acidimicrobiales bacterium | reverse complement strand
TCGACCGCCGTCTGCCAGTTGCTCCACACGTCCCCGCCGGCCGTCGACAAGGAGGTGTGAACCACTACCGCCCCCGTCGCGTCCCTCACGATCACATTCAGACTCGCCTCGAAGGCGATGCCGTAGCCGGCGACCAGTACTCGCCCGTCGACGATGTCGAACGGCTCCGGCTGTTGCACTCGCAATAACCGGTAGAGAGGTTCGGTCCGCCCTTCCGCCATGGTCGAGAGTCTACGCCACCACGATCACCCCTGCCATCTCCGTGGCCGTATACGGGATGACGCTCACGGGTGAATACGTCCCGCAAACCGATTCCGCTGCAGGTCCCGCAGCCGGATCGCTGACCGGGATACTCGGGTGATGCAGCGATGAGCCGCTGGACCCAGAGGCGGAGGGCGGACGCACCTCCCTGCCGCAGTCCACTGCTCCGCTAGACAGTGGCCATGGCGGATGACGTCACGATGGAGGGAGAGCGGACCGGGTGACGGGTCCTCGTACCTACTCGGCAGGTACCCGCGCGGCCCTGGCGCACCTTTTACGGGGCCGGTGCTACAACCCAGACTGCGAACGCCAAGAGCCGATCATTCGGTTCGTCGCCGGCGAGCCGCACGTCGATTACCACATTGCCCATATCCGCGACGCCCGGCCAGGCAACCGCTACGTCGCGGCGATGACCGACGACGATCGACGAGCTTTCGCCAATCTGGTCCTGCTCTGCAAGCCGTGCCACGACATCGTCGACAAGGACCGCCCCCAGGACTACCCGATCGAGCGGCTGGAGCGATGGGAGCGGGAACGAGAGGGGCCTCACGACGGCGCACTAGCAGCCGTGCGGAGCATTGACGAGACAGAACTGGCAGAACTGTTCCGTGCCGCGTTCAGGGCTGCCATCGGCAACCCCGAGATCGCGGTGCGGAAGACCGCAGGCGTCCTCAGCATCGTCGACGGAGGCGTCCCTCGCCTGCTGCCGCTGGAACCGGCGACCGTCCTCCCGGGTGCGGCGGCGTCGCCGACCAGCTTGGTGAAGGCCCGGTCGGGCATCGTGCCCTTCACCGTCCACGAGGATCTGCGAAGCACCCTTCTCGACTGGTGCCTCGACGGCGCCGCCTTCTCGGCCCGCCTGCTCGGGGGCAAGGGCGGGACGGGCAAGACCCGCCTCGGCGTCCAGCTCTGCGAGGATCTAGCGCCGTCGGGATGGGTCACTGGGATGTTGACCCAGCTTCTGCACCAGCCCGAGATGGAGGCCCTCGTCGCCGCCCCGACCGCCCGCCTAGTCGTGGTCGACTACGCCGAGGCACGCGCCAACCAGGTAGCCGCCTGGCTTCCCCGACTCGCGGCGCTGGCCACTCCCCAACACCCGGTGCGGGCCCTGCTGCTCGTGCGAGCGGGGCGGGGCCAGGACTGGGCCGGTGCGCTGCGTGGCCACAGCGATGCGTTAGCGCCATGCTTGACGCCGTAGCGCTGGACGTGCTCGACGCTCGGCCTCCCGCCGAGGCCGGTCGCAGACGGCTCTTCTCCGCCGCAGCGCGGACCTTTTGGTCGCCTTGATCCGCCCTTGCGCTTCCATGGCCGCGATGCGGACCTCGTCGCCGTGTCCAACGGCATTGCGGAAGTCGATCAGCTCCTCAAGCGAATCGAGGTCCGATGCCGCCGAGGCAGTGGCCGCCTTGAGGTCGTCGATGAAGCTGAACAGGAGCGCTTGCTGGCCAGGCACCGCGGCGGCGACGTGAACATCGACGGCCTGGTCGTGCAGACGCCGGGCGTAGGCCTGGAACTGCGCTACCAGCACGACAACGAGGCTTCGGTTCAGCTGCGTTGTGCCCCACCGGCGGCCTCTCGCCGAGCCGGTTGCCTGGGCGTGGACAGCCTCCAGCTCAGAGACGAGCGAGGCCACCGGACCGCCAGTCGACGAGGGCGATGGAAGCCACAGCATGAAGTCTTGTCGGTCGAGCCGAACGGCGCCCGCAGGATGGCGATCGAGACGGCGAACTCCCGTCCATACTCGCCTTTCGATCGCGGACAAGCCAGCCTGAGATGCAGGGTGACGCAGGTGAGGACGCGATCGCCCGTGTGCTTGCGCACGAGTACCCGCGGTCGTCTCCAGCTCCCTCGTAGACAACCGGGAAGAGGTCGACATCGAGACCGCTTCCCTTGAACTGTGCGTCGCCGGTAGTGGGGACTCGCCGGCCTTGACATCAAGTCTCGACGATCTCGTGTCGGTGACCGAGGCGATCAGCGAGGCCATCGAGCACCACATCTCGACGCGAGCCGCCGACGCCGATGGAAGGTCCTGGACGAGGACGAGACCGTGGAGACGAGGTGCAGGTCGCCGCTGGCTCCGATGAGCGAGGACGCGTTCATCCGGTGGGTGTCCCATCGGCTGGAGGAGCAATGAGACCTCGTCAGGGCTGAAGTGCCGCTCGCAGCAGCGAGCGGAGGTGCTCCAGGCGGGCCATGACCACGTCGAGCGCCAGCGGGTCACCGCCCAGCAGACCCTCCAGCAGGGGGATGTCGCTGAAGTAGCTCACCAGGGCGCCGTAGATCGTGAAGAAGAGCTGCTGGGGGTCGTGGCGGCGGAGACGGCCGGCGGTCATCTCCCGCTCGAAGAAGGCGACGGCGGTCTCGAAGTACGGTCGCAGCCCCTCGCCCAACTCGACACCAAGGCGGCTCCCGCCCTCCAGGGCCTCGCGGCGCACGAGGCGGACGAACTCCGGGTGGTCCATGAAGAACCGGAAGCCGGCGGTAAGCACTTTGTCGACCTGGGGCCAGCCCACCTCGGGGACCTCGGTGGCCAGGTTCACCTCGAGGTACCAGTCGGCCAGGGCCCGCTCGAAGACCTGGCGGTACAGGGCCTCCTTCGACCCGAAGTGGTGGAGCAGGCTGGGCCAGCGGATGCCGCCGCCGGCGGCGATGTCGTTGAGCGACGTGCCCTCATAACCGTGCTCGGCGAAGCACCGCAGCGCCTCGACGAGGATGGCGTCGCGAGTCGAGACGGAGGGCCCCGCCGTCGTCATCCTGCTCATCGCCCGTTCAGTCAGAGCGGAAGCCGGACGCGGTCAGGACCCATATGGGGTGGCAGGCTACCCGCCCGGAAGGATTTCCGGGCGGGTAGCGGCTCGTAATCACTATCCGGCGAGGGCGCCGGCAGGCCGCCCGGAGCCATTCCGGGCGGGTAGCGACTCGACTGTCACATCAGCCGGCAGGCGCCGGGCGGTCAGCCGGCGAGCTTGCGGGCCGCGCCGGCGATTGACTCGGCGTCGATGCCGGCGGCGATGATGCACTCGTCGGGCTTGGCCGAGCCAGGCATGGCGGTGACGGCCACCTTCACCAGGCGCAGCGGCGTGTCGAGCTGGGCCTCGGCCAGAGCGGCGGCGACCGCGTCGCCGATGCCTCCCTCGGCCCAGTGGTCCTCGACGGTCAGCACCCGGCCACCGGTGGCCCGGGCCGCGGCGGCCAGGGTCTCGGTGTCGACGGGCTTGACCGAGTACAGGTCGATGACCCGGGCGGCGATGCCCTCGGCGGCTAGGGCCTCGGCCGCCTTCAGCGCCTCGTGCAGCGTGATGCCGGCGGACACGATGGTGACCTTGTCGTCGTCGGAGGAACGCAGGACCTTCGAGCCGCCCACCGTGAACGTCTCGTCCGGGCCGTAGAGCACCGGCGTGTTGCCACGGGTGGTGCGCAGGTAGGCGGTGCCCTCGGGAATGTCGGCCATCAGGGACACGAGCGCCACCGTAGAGACGGCGTCGCTCGGGTACAGGACGGTGCTCTTGTGGATCGACCGGAACATGGCCAGGTCTTCCAGGCCCATCTGCGACGGCCCGTCCTCGCCGATCGACACGCCGGCGTGGGAGCCGCACACGTTGATGCGGACCTGGCTGACCGCACCCATGCGGATGAAGTCGGCGGCCCGGGTCAGGAAGGCGGCGAAGGTCGAGGCATAGGGGATCCAGCCCTGGACCTGGAGGCCGACCGCGGTGGCGATCATCTGCTGCTCGGCGATGTAGCACTCGAAGTAGCGCTCGGGGTGCGCACCACGGAAGATCTCCGAGAACGTGGAGTTCGAGACCTCGCCGTCGAGGACGACCACGTCGCCCCGGACCGAGCCCAGGGCGGCCAGGGCGTCGCCATAGGCCTTGCGAGTGGAGACCTGGTCGCCGAGGTTGTAGGTGGGCATAGCCCCGCCGGTGGTGGCGAAGACATGCGGGCTGAGGCCGGTGGGCGGCTTGGGCACAGCGACGCGGATATCGCGGTCCCCGCCGAGCTCCTCAATGGCGGCCTCCCAGTCGGGGACGGGCTTGCCGTGGGCGTTGAGCTGGTCGGCGACCGACGCCACGCCGGCGCCCTTCTTGGTCTTGGCCACGATGACGGTGGGCTTGCCCTTGGTGGCGACGGCCTCGGCGAAGGCGGCGTCGATCGCTCCCACGTCGTGGCCGTCGATGGCGATGGCGTGCCAACCGAAGGCCTCGGCCCGGCGGACGTAAGCGTCGAGGTCCCAGCCGTGGCGCGTCTCGCCGCTCTGGCCGAGGCGGTTGACGTCGATAATGGCGGTGAGGTTGTCGAGGCCGGAGAAGCTGGCCTCCTCGAATGCCTCCCACATCGAACCCTCGGCCATCTCAGAGTCGCCGCAGAGGACCCAGGTGCGGTAGTCGAGCCGGTCGAGGCGCTTGGCCGCCAGGGCGACACCGACGGCGATGGGCAGGCCCTGGCCAAGGGAGCCGGTGGCCACGTCGACCCAGGGGATGTCGGGGGTGGGGTGGCCCTCCAACCGGCTACCGAGCTGGCGGTAGGTGGCCATCTCCTCGGCGGTGACCGCGCCGGCAGCCTTGTAGATGGCATAGAGCAGGGGTGACGCGTGGCCCTTGGAGAAGATCAGGTGGTCGTTCGCCGGGTTGTCGGGCGTGTCGAAGTCGTAGTGGAGGTACTTGCTGATCAGTACCGCCATGAGGTCGGCGGCGGACATCGACGATGTCGGGTGACCCGACGCCGCGACCCCGCTGATCCGCACCGCGTCAACCCGCAGCTGCTGCCCGAGCTCCTGCCACTGGTTCGCCTCAACAAGGTGCTTCGCATCGTCCATGGCGACAATCCTATGTTTTCTTTCTGGCCGGTCCTCAATCCGGCGCTGTGGTGCGACGCGTACTACAATTCGCAGGTGGATCAGAACCTTGCTCGCCTACTCGACCTGCTCGACACCCCGAGCGGGGAGACCGTCGGCACCTCCTTCCGACTGCCGGTCGCCCTGCGCGACGCCGCCGTCCTGGCGGCCGAGATGGGCCTCGCTGGCTCGACCACTGACCTGACCGTGCGAGGGCTGCGGGACATGCTGGAGGCGGTGGCCCAGCGCGCCGTGCTCGACGCCCACTATGGGGAGTACCCCGACGCCAGACCCGACCTCGGCGACATTGCCATCGCGGCCGCCGAGATGTACGGGAACCCGCTGGCCGAACAACCAGGCCTGCTGCGCCGGGCGGCAGAGGATGTCGCACGCCTCGTCGATGAGCCGACGCCCGACGACGTGCTCATGTACGCCGCCGGCCTGACCGCGGCGGCATGACAGGCCCGGGAGGCCGGTCCAACAGACATTCACTGGTCCGCTCTCCCGAAGGGAGTGCGGACCAGTGAGACTGGCTCGGACCGTCATCTTCGACAACGAGGCGGTCCAAGCGCTGGGCGATGCCGGCCATCGCAAGCATCGGCGGGTCATCGCCGCCCTTGAAGTGGCCGCCCCTGCGAACCTGCGGAGGGCGGGATCGGTCCGGCTGGTTGTCCCGACTACTGTCCGGGTCGAGGCGAACTGGGACCGGCGCCGGCCCGGCGCCGCGTCGATCAATCGCATCCGGGCCGACGATGCGCCGCTCGACAGCGCCACCGCCGACCGTGCCTGTGCGCTCCGGGCGGCCCTGGAGCTTTCCGTCGCCGATGCCCACCTCGGTGCGGTCATCGCCAACACCGTCGGGCCTGTAACCGTGGTCACCAGCGACCGCGCTGACATCCGCCGCATCGCCAATCATCTCGGCGTCGCGGTCGAGATCGTCGCTCTCTGACTCCTCAGCCCGAGCACCCGGATAGCGTCAGCTCATGGACATCGTGTCGGCACTGTTTGTGGAGGGGATCGAGCAGCGTTCCGTCGCCGGCCCCGCAACCCGGTTCGACCTGACCGGCGTCATGTTCTCCCTGGCCGCGCCGGGCGAGCTACCGGTGCACGTCGCCCCCCATCTGGTGGTCTTCGTGCGTTGCCCCCTCGCCGACCCCGGAACCGGCACGCTCGAGGTGGAGTTCCTCGATGCCGACGGCAAGGAGGTGGCCCGCAACGCCCAGGTGGTCACCGTCCAGCCCGGCAAGTTCGGCCGCCTGCTGGTCAAGGGCGAGCTGACGTACGAGTCCTACGGCACCATCGAGGCCCACGTGAAGCTCACCGGCGGGTCATCGGTCGTGGTGCCGTTGACCCTGCTGGCGCCGGCGTGACAGCGAAGCCCTTCGCCGCGGCCATGTCGCAGCATCCCGACCCGGCGGTTGCGACCGGCGATGTCGTCGGCCAGGTGCTCGAAGCCCTCGGCGAAACCGAAGGCGGCCCCGACCTGGCCATGCTGTTCGTGACCTCGGTGCACGCGCCGGCGATCGAGGAGATCGTGGCCACCATCAACGTCACGCTGGCGCCCAGAGCCATGCTCGGGTGCGCGGCGGTGTCGGTGGTCGGCGGTAAGCACGAGGTGGAGCGGGGGCCGGCGATCTCGCTGTGGGCCGGGCGCACCGGCCCGGTGACACCGTTCCACCTGACCGTCGGCCAGTCGCCGGACGGGCTCACGTTCACCGGCTGGCCCGAGTCGATCCCCGACGACGTCAGCGCCCTCCTCCTGATCCCCGACCCCTTCACGTTCCCGACCGACGACCTCCTGCGCCGCATGGAGGCGGACCGCCCCGGGATGCCGGTGGTGGGTGGGATGGCCTCCGCGGCCCGGGCGCCGGGCGGCAACCGCATGGTGATTGACGGCCGGGTGGTAACCGATGGCGCGGTAGGCGCCTTCCTCGGCCCCGAGGTCGAGGTGGCCACCGTCGTCTCCCAGGGCTGCCGGCCGGTAGGCAGCCCGTTCGTCGTGACCCGCGCCGAGCAGAACATCGTCTACGAGCTGGCCGGCCGCTCCGCGGTCGAGCGCCTCCAGGAGGTCGCCGCCGCCCTCCCCGACAACGACCGCGAGCTGCTGGCCGACATGGTGCAGATCGGCCGGGTCATCGACGAGAGCAAGCTCGACTTCGGACCAGGCGACTTCCTCGTGCGCATGGTGGTCGGCGCCGACCCGAACAGTGGGGCACTGCGGGTAGGCGACATCGTCGAGGTCGGCTCCACCGCACAGTTCCAGGTGCGCGACCACCGCTCCGCCGACCAGGACCTCCGCCGCATGGTCGGTGGCCGCTCGGCCGACGCCGCCCTGGTTTTCACCTGCAACGGCCGGGGCACCCACCTCTTCCCCGAGCCGCACCACGACGCCATGGTCGTCTCCGAGAGCCTCGCCGGCGCCCCGACCGCCGGCATGTTCTGCGCCGGCGAGCTCGGCCCGATCGGCGGCCACAACTTCATGCACGGCTTTACCGCGTCGGTCGTGCTGCTTTCGGTCCCGTAGTGCGCTCAGGAGGAATAGCGTCGCGGTATGACGCGACTCGAGCGACTTTTCGGTGAGCAAGGCCAGAGCCCCTGGCTGGACAACCTCAAGCGGGGGTACCTCACCAGCGGGGAGCTCACAAGGCTGATCGACGAGGGGATCCGGGGCATCACCTCGAACCCCACGATCTTCCAGAAGGCGATCACCGGCCACGCCGAGTACGACGACCAGTTCCGCAGCCTGATGGAGCACCACTCCTCCGTCGACGACGCCTACTGGGACCTGGTGATCGACGATGTCACCCACGCTCTCGACCTGCTCCGCCCCCTCTACGACGAGAGCGCCGGCGGCGACGGGTTCGTGTCGATCGAGGTCTCCCCCGCGCTGGCCAACGACACCGAAGCCACGATGGCCTCGGCTCGCCAGCTCGACGACCGGATCACCCAGCCCAACCTGCTGGTCAAGATCCCGGCGACGGCGGCCGGCATCCCGGCCATCCGCCAGATGATCGCCGAGGGTCGCAGCATCAACATCACCCTCATCTTCTCCATCGAGCGCTACGCCGAGGTCATTGAGGCGTACCTTTCGGGGCTCGAGGCATGCGACGGCGACCTCTCGCGGGTGCACAGCGTGGCGTCGTTCTTCGTGAGCCGGGTCGACACCGAGGTCGACCGCCGACTGCAACAGATCGGCACCGACGAAGCCCTGACCCTACGGGGCAAAGCCGCCATCGCCCAGGCCAAGCTGGCGTATGAGCTGTTCTGCTCGAAGTTCCGGGGCGAGCGGTGGGACACCCTCTGCGACCAGGGCGCACGGGTGCAGCGCCCGCTGTGGGCATCGACATCGACCAAGAACGCCGCCTACCCCGACACCCTTTACATCGACAGCCTGATCGGCCCCCACACGATCAACACCATGCCCGACGCCACCATCGACGCCTTCGAGCGCCGGGGCACGCTTGCGTGCACGATCAACCGCGACCTTGACCAGGCGCACACCCTGATGGACGACCTGGCCCGGGTCGGCGTCGACATGGCCGATGTCAGCCGTGTGCTCTCCGACGAGGGGGTGGCGTCGTTCACCAAATCGTTCGAGGAGCTGATGGGGGCGCTCAACGTCAAGGCCGCCGAGCTCCTACGGTCGAGTTGACCGGTCACCGTGCCGCTCGCGCTCCCGTAGCATTCTGCCCATGAGCGGGCCGTTGAGCGCGAGTGGCGAGAACCCGCTGGCCGAGGCCACTGTCGAACGGGTGGCCCCGCCGGCGGTGCTGGTGGTCTTTGGGGCGTCGGGCGACCTGACCAGCCGCAAGCTCATGCCCGCGGTCGAGAACCTCGCCCTACGCCGGCTCCTCCCGCCCGGCTTCTCCGTGGTCGGCGTGGCCCGTACGGAAATGACCGACGACGAGTTCCGCGAGCGGATGCGGGTCGCGGTAGAAGACTCCGGCGGTGGCGGCGAGGACGCCAAGCATGTCTGGCATGCCTTCGCCAGTGGCGGGTTCCGGTACGTGGCCGGCGACTACTCCGACCCGGAGACCTTCCGGAAGCTCAAAGCCACCCTCGACGAGCTCGACGCGCAGCGGGGCACCGCCCAGAACCGCCTGATCTACCTCGCCACCCCGCCCGACACCTTCCCGACCGTGGTCAGGGGGCTGGCCGCCTGCGGGCTCAACCGCCCGGCCAACGACGATGCCTTCGTCCGCATCGTCATCGAGAAGCCCTTCGGGCGCGACGCCACGTCGGCCGAGCAACTCGACACCACGGTGCACGAGGCGTTCGAGGAGCGCCAGGTGTACCGGATCGACCACTACCTTGGGAAGGAGACGGTCCAGAACGTCCTGGCCCTGCGCTTCGCCAACGCCATCTTCGAGCCGATCTGGAACCGTCGCTACGTCAACCACGTGCAGATCACCGTGGCCGAATCGCTGGGTGTCGGCCACCGGGGCGGCTTCTACGAAAAGGCCGGTGCCCTGCGCGACATCGTGCAGAACCACGTCATGCAGGTGCTCGCCCTCACCCTCATGGAGCCGCCGGC
>JANMRJ010000224.1:0-3298 GCA_031370985.1 Acidimicrobiales bacterium | reverse complement strand
GTTCGGCCCACCCAGGAACAGGGTGACCGCCACCGCGGACACGGTCACGGTGTTCATGAACTCGGCCAGAAAGAACAGGGCGAAGCTGATCGAGGAGTACTCGGTGTGGAAGCCGCCGACCAGCTCCTGCTCGGCCTCGACCAGGTCGAAGGGGGGCCGGTTGGTCTCCGCGGTGGCGGCGATCAGGTAGACGACGAAGGGCACGACGCCGAGGATCCAGAGGTTCCAGCGGTAGACGCCCTGGGCGTTCACGATGTCTCGCGTCGACAACGAGCCGGCGGAGAGGACCGCGGCGGCCACGGCCAGGCTCATCGCCGCCTCATACGACACCATCTGGGCCGACGCCCGGACCGAACCCAGCAGCGGGTACTTCGAGCCCGAGGCCCAGCCGGCGAGCATGATCCCGTAGACGGCGATCGACGACATGGCCAGCAGGAACAGGACGCCGATGGGCGGGTCAGCGAGCTGCATCTGGGTGCGGTGGCCGAAGACGGAGATGGTGCCGCCGAAGGGGACGACGGCGAAGGCGGCGAAGGCGGGCACGATCGACAGGTAGGGCGCCAGGTGGAAGACCCGCCGGTCGGCCCGGTCGGGCAGCAGGTCCTCCTTGAAGAACAGCTTGATGCCGTCGGCCAGGGTTTGCAGCAGCCCCCAGGGGCCGGCCCGGTCGGGGCCGATGCGGCTCTGCATGTCCGAGATCACCTTGCGCTCGAACCAGACCATGAAGAGCACGGACACCATCAGGAAGGCGAAGACGATGAGCACCTTCGCCATCACGATCAGGATGACCGCGGCGTTGATCCCATCGGCGTAGAGAGGGTCGCCCATTGCCTAGCTATCCCGCTCTCGGCCGCTCGGGCCAGTGACCGTTTCCACGCGAAGGTCGGTGACGGTCTCGCTGGCGTCGATCAGTTCGGCCGCGCCCTCGCCGGGCGCGTTGAAGACCAGCGCGGCCGAGCCCCGCAGCACGTGCGGGTCGGCGACCACGTCGAGCACAAGCGAGGTCCGCGACGACGATACCCGCACGCGGTCGCCGGTGGTGACGCCCATGCGGCCGAGGTCGGCTGGGTTGGCCCGCAGGCACGGGCCGGCAGCGAGGGCGGCGAGCGAGGGTGAGCGGGAGACGAGGGCGCCGGCGTCGTAGAGCGTGCGGACGGCGACCAGGCGGAGGGAGTAGGCGTCGATCGGCGGGGCCTGACGGGCCGGCGGGCCGGGGCGGTAGCTGAGCAGTGGCGGGCGAGGGGCGGTGGGCGCGGCGGTGGGCGCGGAGGCCGGCGCCGTGCCGGCGTGGGCTTCGGGCAGCTCGATGGCCTCCTGCGGCGCCACCTCGGCCGGCGAGCCGCCGGCCATCGGGACCACGACGCCGTCCCGGAAACCGGGCCGGGCCAGAAGCTGGGGCGTGAGGCCGGCGTGGGCCGGCGCCAGCCGTTCGATCTCGAGGGCGATGTCGTCGAGGGTCTGGAAGCCGAGGTCGCCACCAAGGCGCTGGGCCAGCTCGGTGGCGATCATCCAGTCGGGGCGGGCAGTGCCGGGCGCCGTCACCTTCTGACCGAGGCGCGTGACCCGGCCCTCCATATTGGTGGTGGTGCCGGGGCGCTCGCCGAAGCCGGCGGCGGGAAAGACGACATCGGCGTGCGCCGCCGACGCCCCGTCCCCGAAGAGGTCGACCACCACCGTGAAGCTGGCGCCGGCCAGCGCCTTGGTGGCCAGGGCGCGGTCGGGGAAGTCGGCAGCCGGGTCGGCGCCCACCAGCACCAGGGCCTGGACCCGCTGCTCGGCGGCGGCAGCCAGGACGGCGCCGGCATCCATGCCCCGGCGCTCGGGCAGGTGGCCCCAGGCCTCGGTGAACCAGTCGCGGCCGTCGTCGAGCGTCACCCGGCCGGGCAGGATGCCGGGGGCCAGGCCCATGTCGAGGGCGCCGTGGACGTTGCCCCGCCGGAGGGCGGACAGGAACCGGGCGTGGGGCATGGCCGCGGCCAGCACGCCGGCGGCATCGGCGATGCTGGTCCCCGACTCGGCCAGCGAGGCCCGACCGACGACGATGACCACCGACTCGGCGGCGCCCAGGACCTCGGCGGCAGCGCCGATGTCAGCGGCAGACACGCCGCCGGCGCCTTCCTCGGGCACACGGGTGGCGGCCATGGCCCGGGCGACGGCGGGCGCCTCGCCGGGGCGGTACTGGAGGCGGACCTCGGCGTGTCGGCTCAGGCCGGTGGCCTGCGGCGCCAGCTCGATCAGCTTGAGGCCGTGGTCGACCGCCGCCTCCCGCAGCCGCAGGTAGAAGACCGGTAGGTCCTCCTTGAGGTCGGGGGCGAGGAGCACGACGGCCGACGCCGCGCACGCCTCGTCGATGGTGGCCCGGGGCAGGCCGAGGACGAGTTCGGCCGGTAGGCCGTCGCCCATTTGGCAGTCGACGTTGTCGGTGCCGATCACGCCCTTGGCGAACTTGGCCCAGGCGTAGGCGTCCTCGTTGGCCAGCTGCGCGCCGCCCAGGACGGCGATGGCGTCGGGGCCCGCGGTGTCGTGGACCCGGCGCAGGCCTTCGGCCGCCGCCCTCAGCGCCTCGTTCCAGCTGGCCTCGACAAGCTGGCCGCCCTTGCGCACCAGCGGGGTGCCCAAGCGGGCGGGGTTGTCGGTCTGCTCGTAGGAGAACCGGCCCTTGTCGCACAGCCAGCCGTGGTTGACCGGCTCACTGTCGACGCCCAGGTGGCGGATCAGGCGGTTGGACGACGACTGGAGGGCCACGCGGCAGCCGACGGCGCACGCCGTGCAGGTGGACTCGACCACGTCGAGGTCCCAGGGCCGGGCCTTGAACCGGTACGGCGTGGCGGTGAGGGCACCGACCGGGCAGATCTGGACGACGTTGCCGCTGAAGTTCGAGTTGAACGGGCGGTCGGCGAAGATGTTGACCTCGGTGGAGTCACCCCGGCCAATGAAGTCGATCATGGCGTCGCCGGCGACCTCGTCGGCGAAGCGGGTGCAGCGCGAGCACTGGATGCACCGCTCCCGGTCGAGCGCGACCAGTGGGTTGATCGGGATGGGCTTGGCCCAGTGGCGCTTCTCCTCGACGAAGCGGCTCTCGCCGGGACCGAAAGCGAAGGTCTGGTCCTGGAGTGGGCACTCGCCACCGCGGTCACACACTGGGCAGTCGAGGGGGTGGTTGATGAGGAGGAACTCGAGGACGCCGTCCTGGGCCTTCTTGACCTTCGGAGAGTCGGTCACGATCTCCTGGCCGTCGGCGACCGGCACGTAGCACGCCGGCATGAGGGCGAAGCCCCGGGGGCCCTTGACCTCGACC
>JANMRJ010000209.1:0-3435 GCA_031370985.1 Acidimicrobiales bacterium | reverse complement strand
CCTCGTCCCGGAAGCGCAATCGGTTGTCGGTGACCGCAGGATCGACAGCAAAATGCTTCACACCGAAGTTGCGGTAGGTACCCCGGCCGTAGCGGATCCGGACGCTGCTCCCACGAGTTCTGCGAAGGATCGGCACAGAACAGCTGTGGCGTGATCCGCCCATCCGGGCTCGACGGGATTTCCGAGACCTCGACCGGACGACCATGAGCAACGCCAGAGGACGGCGCCGACGGACGGGTTCCACTCCAGGGCACCTGGACAGGGCCGAAACGACGAACGAACCAGTCGAGCACCGCGGCGTTCTCAGCTACGCCGTGGGTCTCGCCGAGGAGGACGACCCCTCCGGCATCGACCACCGCGGACACCGCGGTGAGGGCGTCGTCCTCAAACCCGATGTCGAGAGGTGTGACGGCGCCAGCGAGGGTGGCACGGAACACCTCTCGGCGATGCCCACGGCGAATCACGGGCGCCCCGGCCGACGCTCAGATGCGAGGCAGCGGGGCGCCCTCGAACGGCCCCGGGTCGCCGGCGACGGGGATGTGCGGGCGGCTCCACTGCATCTGGCGGGAGAGTTCCTTCGTCAGTTCCCGCCACGCCATCGGGTCCCAGCCCTCCACCGAGTTCACCACAGCCAGGTTCATGTTGACGTGGACGACGGACGGCAGCGTGGCGATGCCGAAACCCTTGATGGCGGTCAGCTCGGGGTCGACGAAGGTTGTGATGTCCTTCGCCCAGCGGCCGAGCAGCTTGCGGGCGTCGGCCGCGTCGCCCGCCACCAACCACGCCACGCGGCAGTCGGCCTGCTCGTACTCGAACAGGACGCGCGCCGCCATCGGGACGATCCACCGGCTGCGCACGTTGGCCGGGTCGACGGCCACGATCAGCAGGTGGAACGTGGTCAGCCACTCACGGACCGTGCGGGAATGCCCGACGATTGGGACCAGGGCCAGATCGGGAGCAGGATTGGTGGCCACGACGGGTTGAAGGTAACCCAAGTACGTTCGGGCAAGCGAAGTCAGGAGGGTCGATGGGAGTCGACAGCGGTGTCTACCAACTGGTTCTGGTGTTGCACATCCTCGCCGTGGTCATCGGCTTCGGGGGCATGTTCATCGCCGGCTTCTACGGGAACGAGGCCCGGAAGCGGCCCGGGATGGAGGGATTGGCCGTTGCCGAGACCACGCTGAAGGTCACCGGCGCCATCCCGACGGTCGGGGTGTGCGCTGCTCCGATCCTCGGGCTTCTCCTCGTGTTCATGAGCGACGACACCTGGAAGTTCAGCGAGGCGTGGGTCTCGGCGTCGTTCCTCCTGTACTTCGTGCTGATGGGCCTGGCCACCGCCGTCCAGGTGCCGACGATCCGCAAGATCGTGGCCCTGCGGGCCGGCGCCCAGGGGGGCATGACCCCCGAGATGGAGATCTTGGGCAAGAAGGCAGCCACGGTCGGCGGCATCGTCAATGTGCTGTGGGTGGTCACGTTGGCGCTTATGGTGTACAAGCCGGGCCACTAAGCCGCTGATGCACCCCATGGAGCGGCTCCGTATGGTCGCTCGCGCTTCCGACGCGGACCCCGGCATCCTCGCCCGGGAGGCCGCCGGCGCCCTGGCTGGCTGCGCGGACGACCCCCGGGCCCTGGTCATGGCCTGCCGGCGCCTGGTCGACCGCCAATCGATGTCGGGGCCGCTGTGGTGGCTGGCCGCCCGGGTGGTGGCGTCGCCTGACCCGGTCACGGAAGCCTGGATGTCGGCGGAGGCGCTGCGGGAGGACACGACGCCGGCGGTCGTGGCCGCCTCGCTCCCCGACGACGCCACCCTCACGGTGCTGGGTTGGCCCGAGCAGGTGACGGAGGCCCTGCGCCGGCGGGGCGACATCCGGGTGCTGGTGGTCGACTCCCTCGGCGACGGCGCGCCGCTGGTGGCCGCCCTCGACGGCATCGGCACGGACGCCGCGCTGGTGCCGGAGTCCGGCATCGGCGCCGCGGTGGCGGCCAGCACGCTCGTCCTGCTCGACGCCTCCGCCGTCGGCCCCAGCGGCTTCCTCGCCGTCACCGGTTCCCGGGCGGCCGCGGCGGTGGCCTACACCGAGGAGATCCCGGTCTGGGTGGTCGCCGGCGTCGGCCGCATCCTGCCCCCCCGCCTGTGGGGCGCCATAGTCGACCGGGTGGCGGCCCTGGGCGACCCCTGGGACGCCGACTGGGAGGTCGTCCCCATCGAGCTGGTCACCGCCGTCGTCGGGTCCGCCGGCCCGGTGGCGCCGGCCGAGGCCTTGGCCGGCGTCGACTGCCCCGATGCGCCGGAGCTGACCGGCACCGGATCGGGGTAGGGGCCGGCGCTGAGCTGAGCCTACTGCGATTACCTAGCGCCGCCGGCCCGGACGCTATGAATCGACACCCGCCCGATCGGCTGGGTCCGGGCTCGTAACTGCTCGCGAGAAGCACGGTCACTTGCAAAGTCGGCGGGGGATGCCGAGTAGGTCGAGGGTGATATCGGGCTGCCGGGCGAGCTGGCGGGTAGCGGCTGCGATGTTGACGGTGCGCTTGGTGGCGTAGCGGATGATGCTGATCGCCAGGTTCCGTAGGGTCGCCAGGACGCGTGGGAGGGTGCCGGTCCGGGCCTGGGACCGGTCCTCGTCGAAGGTGACGTCTCGGACCCAGTGGAGGCTCTCGATGCCCCAGTGGCCGTTGATGAGACGGAAGAGGTGTTCCGGGCCGGCCTGGTCGTCGGTGAGGTCGGTGACGTAGATCCGGGTCTCGATGCTGGTGCGGACATCGCTCAGCGTCGTCGATGACTCGCGTTCGACAAAGATGTAGCGCTTCGCGTGGGGGAACGTGATGTCGGTCGGGACCGGCGCGGTCCACACCCGGTAGCGGTCGATGCGGCCGTGGCCACGTCGGAGGGGTTTCGTGTTCAGGCCGGTCGATGTCGATGCGACCGAGCGCAGCGACGCCTGCGTTCCAGAGTGACGGCTGGTTCTTCTTCACGCCGAAGATGTAATGGCCGTCCTTGGTGACGACGACGAGCTCAGCGGCCTTGCGCTGTGTGTGTATCGCATCCGCGGTGAGGACCATGCCGGCGAGGGTGAGCGGGCGGAGCAGCGGGGCGAAGGCGAGGATCTCGTTCGTCTTGTCGTTCTCGACGTTGCGTTGGCCGATCACCATCCCGGTGTCGTGGCGCATAGCGGCAAGTAGCTGCACCTGGGTGCCGTCGGGCCGCTTCGCTCCTCGCAGAGTCTTGCCGTCCACTGCGACGCCACCGAGCCCCGCTCCCGGAGCGGGTGTCCCGTCGTCGTCGGTACCGCTTTCGTCGTTCCCATCCCTGCTGTGACTTTCGTGGCGGGCGACGGGCGGCGGGTAGCGGTCTGGCTGCTCGGCGGCCCAGGCGTTGACGATCAGGTCGAGCTCGTCCGGGTCGACCGCCATGACCGCTCGGCGGATCGTCGC
>JANMRJ010000193.1:0-3812 GCA_031370985.1 Acidimicrobiales bacterium | reverse complement strand
CTCGGTGCTGGAGAAGCTCCTCCGACCGGTCCTGATCTACTTCTTCCTGGCCGTCGCCTTTGCGCAAGGAACGGCTGACCGTCGACCAACTGCTGGCCGCGGTCGCCACCCAGGGCGCCTCGTCGATCGACGATGTCGAGGAGGCTGTGTTGGAGCCGAACGGGACGATCGTGGCCCGGATGAAGGAGATGGACCGTGACGCCATGCGGCTCATGGACATCACCCGGCAGCTCGACGAGCTGAAGGCCATGGTGGCCCGGCTCGGGCCAGCGCCGGCAACCGGCGCCTGACCGCCGTCGAGCAGGTACAGCCTACCCCTCGGGGACCGCCAGGCGGTTGCCGCAGTTGAAGCAGAACTTGGCGACCGTGGGGTTTTTCTCGCCGCATTCCATGCAGAACACGGTCGTGGCTTTGTTGGTGGTGCGGGCGGCCGGCGCCTTGGCGGCTTTCGCGGTCTTGGCGGTGGGCGCGGCCTTTGCCGCTGGCTTCGCCGCCGCCGGCGCGGGGGCGGTCTCGGCCGCCGCCTTGGCCGCCGGAGCCTTCTTCTTGGCCGGCGCATTCTTGGCCGCCGCCGCGGACCTCGCCGCCGGCGCGGGGGCGGTCTTCGTCGGCGCCTTGGCCGCCTTCTTCGCCGGCGCGGCGCGCCGGGTGGGCGTGGAGGCAACCATGTCGTCCAACGACGGTGCGCTGTCGTGCTCGTTGTCGCCGAGGGTGGGGGTCGGGACCGCCCGGAGGCCGGGTGAGCCGGCGCCGGCTGCGGCGGGATGCCGGACCGGCTCGGACTCTGCCGCCGCGGCCCGGTCGACGCCGAGGCTCTGGCGCCGGCGGGCCAGCACCCGGGACAGCGCCCCTTGGTCGTCCTCGGCCTCGGTTCGGGCCTGGGGGGCCGAGCCGCGAGCCGACGCACGGGTCGGTGCCGGTGCCGGCGCCGGCGTGCGGCGGGCTTCCTCTTCCTCCCGCCGGCGCTTGTTGGCCAGGCGCTGGGCCAGTGCCCCGCCTGCCGCCGCCGGGTCGTCACGCCGGACCGGGCCAGCGCCCGTGGTGGGGCCGCGGCGCATGCCAGCGGGGGCGAACGGGTTGTTGGTGCCGGCGCCGGGGCGGCGAGCCTGCTGGCGCTCGTAGAACTGGCGCATGGCGTTGTCGCGCATCTCCTCGGCCGAGCCCGCGTCGTACTGCATCACGAGGTCCTCGGGCCGGTGGCCGGTGTGGGCGGCGTGGTCCATCAGCGCCAGCTCGGTGATGGAAATCTCTTCTTCCTCGTCGAAGTCGGTCGGGTTGTTGTAATAGACCGACGGCCCGGTGACGTGGCCGCCGTAGTCCTCACCCCCGCCGAAGGCCGGCGGCGGCGGCGCGGCGCCGCCGCCGCGAGGGCCAGGGTTGAGGCCGCTGGGGCCGAAGCTGGAGCCAACCTCGCCGGAGGGCATCGGCGTGAACGCCTGCTGTTTGCGGGGGGCGGCCTTGCGGGGAGGCTGGGGGCCGTGCCGGACCGGTCGGGGGTCGTCGGCGATCTCGGCCGCCATCATCTCCAGGGGCGAGGGCATGCCGATCGAGGGGCCGCCGCCGTAGCCTCCGCCACCCATACCGCCACCCACCCCGCCGCCCATGCCGGGCGCGCCGCCCCGACGAGTGAGGCGTTCCACCTCCTCCGCGGCCTGGCGGTCGAGCTCTTCGTTCCTGGCGTTCTTGTCTTTGCCGAACCGAGGCACGATCCGTCTCCCTCAGACCGGGGTGAAACCCTCATGGTAGCGCCGCTCAGGCCGGATCCCTGGCCGGCGAACAGCGCCGGCGTTCCAGAGAAAGGGGTCAGGCCTGGCCGCCCACTGTGTCGCCCTTGACCTTGTCGATCACCAGTTGGGAGATCTTGCGACCGCCGTCCTGACTCACCGCGTCGAACCGCCAATGCGCGCCGGCGTAGATGCGGGCGATGATCTGGTCGTCGGCCCGCTGCTTATGCGCGGCGGCGCTGCCCGGGAACTGGTTGTCCTTGACCGCCGCCTCACCGCCGGCGTAGCCGGCGGTGCCCGACGGGTAGGCCGGGAAGGGGGGCGTGGGCAGGAACGGCGTGTAGTTCTTGTCGATGCCGAGGTCACGGACGACGTTCTCCGGCCGGGGGTACCAGTAGAGGTACTTGGCGTCCCAGACGGCAATGCCCCCGTCGGCCATCGTGATGGTCAGCAGGGCCATGGCCCGGGTGGTCTGCGGGAGGGTCCAGCGCGCCGCCTTGGCGCCCTCGCTCGCCGCCTTCTCGACATCGGGCATGGCCACGCTGAGGGTCACCCCGCCAGGGTTCTTGGTCCCTTCCCCGCCCTCCCAGAACTTGGCCAGCCGCTTCTGCTCCTCGGTAAGGTTCTTCTTCACCTCGACGGCGTCCTGGGCCGCGGCCTTGAGCGCGGTGCTGGTGTACGCCGGCGGGGGCGGTGGGCGGAAGGCGGCATTGTCGGTAAGGGCCCAGCCCTTCCACTTGCCGGCTTCGGGGTCGATGGGGGGCGACACCACCCCCGGCGCCGGCAGCCAGAAGTTCTTCGTGTTGGTGACGCCGGCCGGGCGCTTGCCGTTCCATTGCGCGCCGGCACCGTCGGTCATGGCGTAGGCGATGACTTTGTCGGCGACGGCGCGTCCGAGGGCCAGGCCGGCCTCGATGTCACTCGGCGTGTTCGTGCCGGCGGCAAGGCGGGACTGGGCCGCCTCATCGGCCATCTCATCGAGCCGCAGGGCGGCCTGGATCGGGAACAGGTAGGCCAGCACCTTGGACGCCGCGCCGGCGATGGCCGCGTGCTCCGATGGGTAGGACGGGTCCGGCGACGCCGGCACCAGTGTCGTGACGCCCTCGGGCGCCCTGACCGCGTACTCGTACTTCCAGTGGTAGGCGGAGATGACCGCGTCGGACATGGCGACGTGCAACAGCGCATAGTTCCGGGTCGACAGCGGCGGGTTCTTGGGGCCCTTGGCGGTGAAGTCGAACGCCGTCTCCGTCCACGGCTTGGTCGGCAGTGGCCCGCTCCACTTGTCGACCACGGCCTGGGTGCCGGACGTGCGCTTGGCGGTCGCGTCCTTCACCGCCCTGATGTCGGCCTTGGCCTTGTCGGTGTCCTTGGCCGGAGGCACGGGGACGGCAACCTCACTGCCCGACATCAACACCCAGGTCTTCCAGTTCCCGGCTGTCGCCTCGGCGTGCACGACGGCGTCGAGGGCGCTGCCGTTGTCGTCGCCGCAGGCCACCATGGCCGAAGTCAGCGCCAGGCACGCGACACCCACGGCGGTGCCGCGCCAGCGTCGCGACCGCGATCGATCTCGTCTTGCCCCGGTCATTCCGCGACCCCCATGTCCAGTGCCGAATCTATCCGGGGGGACGTGGCTACGCCGAGAGGCCGGCGGCGTAGGCCATCGCCGCCGGCTGGCTCTGGAAGCCCTCGAAGCGCAGGATGTACCGGCCGTTGGCCAGGCGGTAGAGCTTCGGGGTCCCCTCGCCGCGCACCTCGACCCTGGAGAACGACCCGCTCGCCACCACCCGCTCGCCACCACCCGGTCGGGCCATCGTCGCGAAGCGTACCTTTGACCCCTGTCGAGGGAAGGGTCGTCACGTGCTCTACGCCTTTGGGTTCGAACGGGTTGGGGTGCTGGTCGGTGACCTGTACTTCGTGAACCCCCGGCCGGAGGCCGGTCAGGAGGGCGCCGAGCGCGGCGTCCGCCTCGAACTGCGGGTGCTCGGGCGGGAGCCGCTGAAGGGTTCCATCTACTCGGCCCAGCCGATCGTCGTCGACCAGCCGGTCTGGCGGGTCGACCTCCTCGAGTCGGTCGACGGCGCCCCTGGG
>JANMRJ010000131.1:0-1087 GCA_031370985.1 Acidimicrobiales bacterium | reverse complement strand
CGCTCGGCCCTGGCCGCCAGCTCGGAGACGTACTCTCGCAGCGTCGGACTGGCCTGAACGATCACCGTCTCCGGCCCGCCGCCGCTCAGGACCGGCACGGGCAGATCGAGGTCCTCGGCGGTCCGCACGTCGGCGACCTGGCGGTACAGGGTGAGCAGCTCGGGGATGTTCTGGAACCGGGCGAAGCGGGTCTTCATCCGGTAGCTGCCACCGTCGGGGGCCAGCTCCAGGGCGGTGACCGTGCGGCCGAAGGTGGCCGCCCACGAGTCGAAGGGCGCCAGGTCGACCTCGGCCAGAACGTCGGGCTGAAGGTAGGACTGCATGGTCCACAGCTCGGCGATCGAGTTGGCCACCGGTGTGGCGGTGGCGAAGGTGACCACCCTCGGGCCGTTGGCGCGCCGCAGCGCCCAGAGCTTGGCGTCGAGATCCTGCGCCCGCTGGGAGCCGGGATTGGCCATGCCCTCGATGGCGGAGTCGACCCGGCGGTTCTTGTACAAGTGCCCCTCGTCACAAAATATGTAGTCCACGCCGGTCTCGGTCCAGTGGACGCCGTCGTCCTTGTTCTCCGCCGCCATGAGGCGCTGGTAGGTCTCCTCCAACTGCGCGACCCGGCGCTCCAGGCGCTTGACGCTGAGGCTCTTGCCGCTCTGGGACTCGCTCAGCGCCTCCCGACAGCGGGCCAGCTCCTCGCCCATGTAGGCGGCCAGCAGGTCGCCTCCGAGGGGAAGGCGCCCGAAACCGGCCTGGGTGAAGATGACGGCGTCCCAGTCGCCGGTGGCGCAACGGGCCACGAACTCTTTGCGACGCTCCTTCGACAGCCGGTCCCGGTCGGCGATCAGCACCTTGGCCGTCGGGTAAAGCTGGAGCCACTCGCGGCTGAACTGGTCGAGCATGTGGTTGGGCACGACCACGGCGGGCTTGGCCGCCAGGCCGAGCCGGCGCAGCTCCATGGCGGCCATGACCATCGTGGCCGTCTTCCCGGCGCCCACCGCGTGGGCGAGCAGCGCCCTCCCGTCGGTGAGGATGCGGGCCACCGCGTCGCGCTGGTGGGGATGGGGGCGGAAGCTCTCGGCCAGGCCGGGCAGGC
>JANMRJ010000110.1:0-29897 GCA_031370985.1 Acidimicrobiales bacterium | reverse complement strand
CACCAGGAGCTGCCGACTGAAGACGGTGAGACGAGCACTAGGATGTGGCACGAGAGCCTCCGACCGGTATGGGTACTCAACACCTCACACCGTGTCGCGGGGCTCTCGTTTGTCAACAACGTCTTGAAGCACCACAGCTAGCCCTCGACGTGGCGAAGCGGCGCCCTTTGGGCGCCGCTTCGGATTCCTGGCCGCAGGCTCAGTTCGTCCGGATGACGAAGGTCACGACTCGGTTGCCGGCGCCGACGTCGCGACGAAGGTCGAGGTGTCCCCTTGCTGACCGCGCGAGGTCGCGGCGCCATGCGCTCCGAGCCCACGCCAGTCGCGGTCGCCGACACGGGCGCCTGGCCGATCGTCGTCATAGAGTCGAGGTGCGCGTGGATGGTCACCAACTCGTCGTAATCGTGTTGGTTGGGTTCGTCGGCTGACAGTGCGTCCGTCCAATTACGACTGGCCTGTAGTGAGTGAATCTGCTCTCCGACATAGACTTATCAAGCCATTTCAAACAACCGTCTTTCCTCGGCGCGATCCCATTGAGGAGCTATATGTCTCGTAACCGCCTCTCGGCATTGATCGTGGTGTCACTCATGGCCGCCGCGTGTTCGACCGGCGTTTCGTCGACGCCAACGGCCTCCCAGACGCCTGCAACATCTCCGTCAGCCTCGAGTCCGCCATTCGCGCCGGCGGCGGCCACCAGAGTCGAGGTCAAGCTGACAGACGCGCTCAAGATCGAGCCGGCCGAGATCAAGGTGCCTGTCGGGCAGCAGGTCACGTTCGTCGTAACAAACGCGGGCGGGAACGATCACGAGTTCTACGTTGGAGACGAAGCAGCGCAGATGAAGCACGAGGGCGCCATGATGTCGATGGGCGGGATGGCGCACGACGAGGCGAACGGGATCGGGCTGAAGCCGGGCGAGACGAAGGAGCTCACGATGACGTTCGACGCCGCCGGGTCGAGCATCGGTGGCTGTCACACGACGGGGCACTACGCCGCCGGGATGAAGGCGACGATCACCATCGGCCCGTGACGCGATTCGCCGGCGATGGCCCATCCGCTGAGGAGATCTCGATGACCGCTCGTCCCCATCATCTCGTAGACGCGGTGTGCGGCATGACCGTCGACGTCGCGAAGGCCGAAGAGATCAAGGTACGCCTCGACGAGGAGCGCGCCGCTGCGGCCGCCCCGACCGTCGGCGCAGGAATCTGTGAGGTCGCCGAGGCCGGCGGATGAGCGGTCGACGCGGCGTCAAGAAGCCACCACCGCGGAGAGCCACATCTCGGTTGAGGCTGGGCCTGGGGATTGGGCTTGCTGTGATCGTCGCATTCGCGATTGGTGCGCTCGTGGTCTTGAACCGAACCAACGCGACCGTTGAACCGCTATCTCGCCTCGGAACGGCAGATGTCCATTCCCTGACGTTTGTCGGTGATGACGCCCAACGCCTGTTGTTCGGTCATCACGACGGGATCCTTGAGACCCACGACGGCGGGCGAACGTGGACCAAGCTCGGCGCTCACGACGACGCGATGGGCATGAGCGCAGCGGCTGGGGGATCGATCGTCATCGCCGGACACGACGTTCTGACCGCCAGCTCCGACGGTGGCCAAACATGGACGAATGTAGCGACGGACCTACCAAGCCGCGACGTTCACGGGTTCGCTCGGGATCCGGCCGACCCGAGCCACATGTGGGCGGCCCTCGCAACGGGCGGCCTGTGGGAGAGTCGGGATGCTGGTCTCCATTTCGGGCAGGTCTACGGGGAGAACGTTCTTCTACCGATCGCAATCGACCTCGCGAGTGGCACTCGCCTGGTGGCGATCGCGGCCGCCGGGCTCGTCCAGAGCGACGACGGTGGCCGCACCTGGACACCCCTCGGGACGCCAGACCTCTACCCGATCGTCAGCCTGGCGGCGACGACAAATGGCGCGGTCCTCGTCGCCGGAGGGCCGGACGGACTGCGCCGGAGCGATGACGGCGGACGGTCCTGGAAGGATCCCGGCTTCAAGGGCGATCCCTTCGCCGTGGCGGTCTCCACTGACGGTCGGACGATCGCCCTCGTCACCCGAAAGGCGGACTTCTATCGATCTGATGACGGCGGCGGGACGTGGGCGCGGCCATAGCCGCAACGAGACCTGAACAGGCGCCCTTCCCCAATCCCGCGGTCCTCGCGGAGCTTCACAGAGTTGCCCCGCCCGACAAGATTGTGGTGAGTCGTCGCTCCATCTCGCCTCGGGTCAGCGGTCCGAACGAGCGATCCGTGATCACGCCGCTTCGGTCGACGAAGTAGTGCGTCGGGATCCCCGAAGACCTCGTAGGTTCGAGCGATCGCGCCGCTCGAGTCGAGGGCCACCGTGTAATCGAGGCTGTAGCGCTCGGCGTTCGCCCGAACCGCGTCCGCAGGCCCCGGATGCTGACCGCGATGACCGCCAGGCCTTCGCTTCGATGGCGGTTGCGGGATCGCTCGCTGGGCAGCTCCAGGTGCGCGGCGGGGCCAGCAGCGAGCTGAGCGCTGCGGTCGGGGGGCGTCGTTACCGACCGGCTATGGGCTTACATCCAGGATCAGCATCAATCCGCCACCGCCCTGCTCCTCCACGTTGTTGTTCGTCGTGTGGTGGTTGATGTGGCAATGGAGCAGCCATTTGCCGGGCTCACGGGCTGGCCAGACAACGTCGTAGCGCTCGCCCGGTCCGACGTTGACGGTGTCCTTCTCGTAGCGGGCGCTCTCGGGCAGCGTGACGCCGTCGGTGGCAACGACGGTGAACGGCCCACCGTGGATGTGCATCGGGTGGATGAACGCGCTCTGCGAGCCGATGAACCGGACGAGGAGGTGCTGGCCGACCTTGAGGTGGACGGTCTCGGTGGACGGGTACGACTTGCCGTTGATGGTGAAGAAGTTCGGCATGACGCCTTCCATCGGCATTGCCGGATAGGTGTAGCCGTCCCGCTCGTTCCATTCCTGCAGCTGGATGACAAGCTCCTGGTCGGCCGAGACGGCGTGGGCCGCGTTCTTGGGCGCGACGATGAGCGCGCCGTACAGCCCGAGGGTCTGCTGGCGGTCGATGTCGGTGTGCGAGTGATAGAAGAACGTGCCCGCCTGCTGGACGACGAAGTCGTACGTGAAATGCCCGCCCGGCGGGATCGGGTCCTGGGTGATCTCGGCCGGACCGTCCATGGCGTTCGGGACGATGAGGCCATGCCAGTGGATGGTCGTCGGGTCCGGTAGGTTGTTCGTGACATTGAAGCGGACGTGGTCGCCTTCGGTCACGCTGATCCGCGGTCCCGGCACCATGTGGTTGAAGGCGTAGGCCATCACCCGCTCGTACGGCAGGATGTTCCACTCGATGACCGATGCCTCGAGGTCGTAGACCTTGACGCCGTTCTCGATCCGCGCCTCGAGCGGCTGGTCGCCGCGTGCGTCGACGGGCGCCCGGTATGACACGGCCGTCGGATCGACCGCGGCCATGTCCCGCATCGCCTGGCCCGGGGTGTCGCGGGTCATGATCATGCCCGGTGGCATGACGAGGCCACCCACGTCTCGGGCGCCGAGCGAAAGGTTCGCGTAGGACGCCGAGAAGACGAGCGCCCCCGCCAGGGCCACGACTGACAAGAACGCAATCGAGGCGATCTGGGGGCGCGTCGCGCGAAAGGCGACATTGCCTGGGCCCGCGCCCATGCCCGCCATACCGGCCATCCCGTCGTGGCCGCCCTGCTCAGGTTCGGCCTTTCGCTCGGTCTTCGCCTTTGCCCGAGTCTTGGGCGCCGGACTCTTCGACTTGTCTCCGCCGTGCTCGTGCATCACGCGGCCTCCGCAGCCGGCTTCGGCTCCACCCACCTAGCGTGCTCGGCCTCCATGGTGTGGCCGCCCTTGCCGAGCGCTCGCTGCGTTCCCATGCCGTGCTTGAGGCCCTTGTCGACCATCCAGACATTGACGGGGTAGGCGACGAGCAGGCCGACGCCGACCGCCGCCGACATCGCGCCCCAGAACACGAGCTGCGTCGGCTCCATCGCCCGCATATCACGGCCCATCATCAGGGCGACCATCGTCGGGAACATGCCGGCCATCATGAAGTTCATCGACAGCCACTCGGGGACGACGGAGTGGCGGACCGCGGCCCGGTATGAACCGCCCATCATGTCCTTCATGAACAGCGACTGGAAGATGAAGAGTCCGAAGCCAAAGCCGGCGATGTACTCGATGACCAGATCGATCGCCATCGGCAGTCCAAGAAGGCCCGTGATCGTCGCGGCGACGATGATCCCCGTGGCGTCGCCGGCGACACAGTGGATCACCGAGCCGAGGCTTTGTTTCCAGAGCGGCTTGATGAAGCGCTCGTGGGCCCCGGGAAAGGGCTCTTTGCACGAGAGGACATAGAGCATGAGCGCGACCGGGCCGAGATAGAGCGTCACGAGGACCCAGCCCCACTTCATGACCGACAGCTCGGGATTGTTCCGCAAGGCATCCCACGCGACGTAGGCGACCGACACCGCGGTCAGAGCCAACCACACGAGCAGGACGACGTCGACCCAGGCGAGGGGCCCGAGCGGCCCGATCCGGATGTCGGTCATGTTGACCTCCCTGACGCGAAGAGTTCGGCTGGCCTCGGCTTGGCCGCTGTTCGCAGATCCGCGACGAGCCGTTCAACGTCGGCAGGCCCGTAGCCGCCGGCGCCCCGGGCGGCAAACCGCAGCCGGCCGGCTTCCCGGCGGAGCCACAATCGCCGGCGTGGAAGGCCCAGGTAGAGGGTAAGCCCGATTAGACGACTCCGAAGGTGAAGAGTCCCGCGAGCCGCGCGAACAGCCCGGTGAAGACGAGGACGCCCACCCCTGCCACCAAGATCCCGGAGCCGACTTCGACGCCTCGGCGATGACTGGCGAACCAAGCGGACAGGCGCCGGAAACGGGTGTAGGCAACCAGGACGAGCAGGAATGGAACGGCCAGCCCGAGTGCGTAAATTACGAGCAGGAGCGTCCCGAGACCAACGGTCGGAGCCGACGCCGCCAGCGTAAGGATGGCGCCGAGCGTGGGGCCGATGCAGGGCGTCCAACCGACCGCGACCCCGGCCCCGAGCAACACGGGCGCGCCGCCGGAAAGCCGAGCGCCGATTGGCAAGTTCATCATGGGGTGATCGCCCGCGATCATCGCCACGCCCAGGACGATGATCAGGACACCCGCCACCCCGCGCGCCAGCGGAACGGACTGGAGGAGGGCGAACCCGACGAGCCCGAGCGACGCCCACAGCAGAATGAAGACGCCGAGGAAGCCCACGAGGAACCCGATCGCCCGACCGACCGGCGCCGACGCCAGTCTCGCCTCGCCGCCACCGCCGACGATGTACCCGGCAAACACTGGCATGACCGGCAGGACACAGGGCGAGATACACGACACCAGACCGGCAAGGAACGCGACCGCCAAGGTCATGGCGTCGCTCTGGGAGAAGGAGCCGCGAGCAGTTGGTCGGCCAGCGTCCGCCGCGGGTCGTTCGGGGCGAGTGTGAGGAAACGGAGGACGTCCGCGCGCGCGTCTTCGGTCAGCGAACCAGCGAGCTGATAGCGGGCGATCGCGCGATAGAGGTAGGCGTCCGGGAAGCCGGGGGCCGCGACCACAGCGTGATCGAGCAGTGCGACCGCGCCATCGGGCCGGCCGTCGCCCAGCAGGAGTGAGCCAAGGCCGATCAGCGCGCCGACATCGTCCGGCTCAGCTTTGAGCGCGCGGCCGTAAGTGTCGCCCGCCTCCGCCGGGCGGCCGGCTGCGACATATGCGTCTCCGAGCGCGACCAGCGATCCAACGTCGGCGGGGTCGGCGTTTACGCGCGCCTCGAGCTGCTCGATCGAGGGGCGGGCTTGGCCCGCGACTCCACCGGTGATCTCCTGTCCCGAGGAACGCGGCGTGACCGCGATAGCCATCGGGATCGCCACGGCCGCGATGACGATCGCGGCCGCAAGCCCAAATAGGAGCGGACGTGGCCTCGTCGCTGCGACGGCGCTCCCGGGCCCTTTGGTCGTCCGACCTTGGCGTTGACGTGATCGAGCAACCACCGCTGTCGCGCCGACGAACAGCAAGAGGCCCGGTATCGCCCACAGCAGCAGGTTGGGCCCTGTTGGATCCGGGGCGAGCAGGATCCAACTCCCATAGCGCTCAACGAAGTAGGCGCGCACATCGGCGTCGCTCGCCCCAGCCAGCAGCCGCGCGGCGACCACGCTGCGCATCTCCACGGCGAGTTCGGCCGGTGAATCGGCGATCGACAGGCCCTGGCAGACGGGGCAGCGCAACTCAGATTCGAGGCTCCGTGTTCGCTCCGTCAGGTTGGGCGGTCCAAGGCCAAGCGCCGCCATCAGGGCCGCCCCGAGCACCACGACGACGGCACCGATGAGGAACGCGTCGATCGATCCGCGGAGGGCCGGCCGAGCCATGGCCGTCATTGGAGCGCGGCGCCGATCTGGCGCTCGAGGGAAGCGGCGTCGAGTGGCCCGATCTGCTTGTCGCGGATCGTTCCGTCGGCCGCGATGAAGTACGTCTCGGGAATCCCGTAGACCCCGTAATCGAGGGCTGTCCGGCCGTCGGGATCCAGCAGCGACGGATAGGCGATGGCGTAGCGATCGACGAATGCCTGCGCACTCGCCGCGCTGTCCTGATAGACGACGCCAAGGAACGCGACATTTCGTGGGGCGTAGCGTTGCTGGGCGGCGGCTAAGAGGGGCGCTTCGTCGCGGCACGGGATGCACCACGATGCCCAGAAGTTCACGACGACGGGACGGCCGCGAAGGTCGGCGAGGTCGATCGTCGTGCCGTCGAGTGATTCGAGGCGGAACGCCGGAGCGGTCCGACCGATGAGCGGCGACTCGATCCGGCTCGGGTCCCGAGTGAACCCGACCGCGACGATCGCCAGGACGCCGATCAACAGGACGCTGGCAACAACGGAGGCGACCAGCCGGGGACTCAGGAACCGGCTCGGTCCAACCCTCATGCCGACGCCTCAGCCGGCGTGGCATCCGGCGCCCGGCTCGCCGCGGGCGCAGGCCGTCGCGTCAAGCGCGGACCGAGGGCGACGAGGCCACCGATGGCGACGAGTAGCCCGCCCACCCACAGCCAGCTCCTGAATGGCTGGATCGTCAGGCGCAGCGACACGGTGCCGGCGGCTGGGTCCACGTTCAGCAGGACGAGATAGACGTCGGTCGTTGGGCCGGCAACGATCGCGGGCGTCGCGATCGCCTGCGTCGACGTCCCAAAGAGGCTGAGCGAGGGCGAGGCGGATTGACTGACGCCGGGACCCTCGATCTGCACGTCCGCCTGGACGACCGAGCGGTCTGCGCCGGTCTGACGCGAGATCCCCGCGAGTTCGACATGGTAGGCGCCCAGTTCGAGGGCCTGGCCAGCGACAAGCGTCGCCGAGGTC
The DNA here is from genome assembly GCA_031370985.1 of Acidimicrobiales bacterium. Lineage (GTDB taxonomy): Bacteria > Actinomycetota > Acidimicrobiia > Acidimicrobiales > AC-14 > CADCTB01. The sequence goes on along the minus strand of JANMRJ010000110.1, from coordinate 22,505 downwards.
TGCACACGGCCGGCGGCCGAGGCGACGACGACGAGCGCGACGATCGCGATGCCGCCGTGGCTCAGAAGCGCCCCAGCGCGACGCGACGGCAAACGGGATCGCAGGCCCGGAGTCGGCCGATCAGACCGTTCGCGTCGGCCCCGATCCCGAAGAGCGACGACATAGCTGGCTGACTGGACCAGGGCGAACGTCCCGACGGCGATACCCAGGATGAGCTCTGGCCGCCCTCCCACGAAGAGGTCGCCCAAGGCGAGCACGACGGCTGCGATGGCGCCGGGCAGGAGGCGTCGGCGCGACTCTCGGGTCCACGCTCCCCAAGGCAGCGATGGACCAACGCCCGCGAGCACGAGCAACCCGAGCGCGATCGGTCCGATCACTCGCTCGAAGTAGGGCGCGCCGACGCTGAACTGGCGGCCCGTGACCGCCTCGGCGAGAAGCGGGAACAACGTGCCGACCAGAATCGTGGCAGCGACCGCCACGAGCAGGAGGTTGTTCAGGAGAAACGCGAAGCCGCGTGCCCCGAGAGGTGTTCCCGTGGGTCCGGCGGGAAGGCGCCAGATCGCGAGCAGCACGGACGACATCACGACGCCTGAGACAAGGGCCAGCAACAGCGGTCCGATGGGCGTGTTGGTGAACGCGTGAACGGATGACAGGATGCCGCTCCGGGTGATCAATGTCGCAGTGAGCGTGAGGGTGAACGAGGCAACAATGAGCGCCACGTTCCATGCGACGAGCGAGCCGCGCCGCGCCTGGACCATCGCGGAATGGAGGAATGCCGTCGCGGTCAACCACGGCAGGAGGGCGACGTTCTCGACCGGATCCCAGGCCCAGTAGCCGCCCCAGCCGAGCACGGCATATGACCACCAGGCACCCAGCACGAGGCCCGCACCCAGGGCCGCCCAGGAACCGAGCGTCCACCGACGGGCAGCGGCCAGCCAGGTCCGATCGAGCTCCCCGCGGAACAGCGCTGAGATCGTCAACGCGAACGGGATCGCCAGACCGACCAACCCGAGATAGAGCAGGGGAGGGTGGATCGCCATGAGCGGGTGGTTCTGCAGCAAGGGATTCGGGCCCGGGCCATCCGCTGGAACAGGCGAGATCCGGGCCCATGGATTGGCCGGGCCGACGACGATCCCGAGGAAGAACGCGAGCAGACCGAACAGGACGGCAAGGGCATGGGGGAGGCGTTGTTCGTCTCGGGCCGGCGTTCGCAGTGCGAGCAGGGCCGTCAGGACACCGAGAATCCCGGCCCAGAAGAGGATCGAACCCTCGAGCGCGCCCCACAACGAGGCAACGGTGTAGAGGAGCGGCGTCGAGCGGCTACCGACCTGGGCCACATACGCGATGGAGAAATCGCGCGCAACGAGGCCGACGATCATCGTCACATTCGCGGCCACCGCTAAACAGCCGATCGCGACCGCGAACCATCGCAAGGTCGGGTCGAAGCGTCCGGACCGGATCGACCGGACCGCCACGACCAGGCCGACGGCTGCCAAACCGAGGGCGGTGACGCTGTCGGTCAGCCCAAACACCCCGATCATCCACCACCCCGGATCTGATCGATGACGCTGGGCGGGATCGTCTCGCCCGGTTTGAGCGGCTCGTAGACCGCCGAGTGCTTGATGAGGATCTCGTCCGCCGAGAAGCTCCCGGGTCCGCGTGATCGCCCGACGAGGACCACGCCGATCCCGTCACGGAACAGCGCCGTCGGCAGCGATGTGCTCGTAACAGCGACCGTTGTTTGCCCATCCGAGAGCTGAAACCTCAGAACACCATTCGCGTGGTCATAGCCCACGGTCCCGGGAAGGACGATTCCGTACAGGCGAACCGGTCCGTCGACGGGCCGCGCCGCGAGCTCGGTCGGGGTCACGTAGTAGACGACCGCGTTCGTCACCGCGAGACCGCCGAGCGCGACCAGAGCCGCAATCACGAGGCCCAGCCCGAGCAATGTCGCAGGCCGGGCCCGCATCAGCGCGTCTGTGGCTGCGCTGCCGCCTCGGTGACCGCCACAGCCCTGCTTCGATCAATGGATGTTCGGGCCAAGCGTGCGACCCGCAGCCGACGGACGAGCGCCACGGCATACGCGCCGAGCGCGCCCAACCCAACCAGATAGGCGCCGGCGACAAACACGACGTCGGTCATGACGCCACCAGCAATGCCTGCTCTGCATCGTCGCGGGCGCGTTCGAGGTCGAGCCGCTGCTTCAACAGATAGAGGAAGAGCACCGTGAAGGCCAACACGCTCGCCAGCAACTCCGCGAGGAGCAAATGATCCATCGACGGATCCCCGGGTCGGAGGACGGTGGGCGGCTGATGCAGGCTCCGCCACCACAGGACCGAGAAATGGACGATGGGCACGTTCGCGAATCCGACGATTCCAATGACGGCGCCCGTGCGCGCCCTCCTGATCCGATCGGACAGCGAAGCTCGGACAAGCACGTACCCGGCATAGATCAGGAACAGAAGGGCCGTCGTGGTGAGACGCGGATCCCAGTCCCACCAGACGCCCCACGTCGCCTTGCCCCAAATGGCTCCCGTCGCGATCGCCACACCGGTGAACACGAGTCCGACCTCGGCACTCGACGCCGCGAGCCGGTCCGCACCGAGGTCGCGCCGCCAGAGATAGCGAACGCTGGCGACGAACGTCACGAAGAACGCGAGGTAGGCGATCCACGCCGAAGGAACGTGGACGTACATGATTCGCTGGACCTGACCCTGGAGTCGATCAGGCGGGACGACGAAGAGACCCACCCCGATCACGACCGCGACGCCCGCGAATGCGACGATCGCAGGAGGAGTCAGGAGACGTCGAAGCATCGTCATTCGAGGGCAACTCCCGCTTCGTACATGAGCAGCCCTAACCCAGCGAACAGGGCCGCCTGCGCTGCCAGGAGGCCCGTCCACGGCAGCGCCGCCTCGGGACGCCCCTCGAAGATTGCCGCCGTCGCCTGGGACGCAGCCAGCAGGGCCGGGACAAGCAGCGGAAGCAGTGTGACCGGCAGGAGCAGGGCCCGCTGGGAACTCGATCCGACAGCCGCCGTCACAAGTACCGCACCGGAGGCGATCGCGAGCGAGGCAAGCGCCGCCAATGGAACCAGCCCGACCGCGATGGGCGAGGGTGCGACATTGAGGAGGACGACCGCCGCGACAAGCAACGTGAGCGTGATCGTCCAGAGGATCAGGGAAAGCGCCAGGACTTTGCTCGCGAAGATCGCGCGGCGGTCGCGGACCGCCAGCCAGAGGTCCGAGAGCGCGTCGTCGGTCCGGTCGATGCGATCGAGGCGCTCACTCACGGCGATCGCCGCATAGACGACGGCGAGCCATGCCAGGCCGGGCGCGATCGTCCGGAGGCGGGCCGGGTCTGGCCCGGTCGCCAAGCCCGTCACGACGAGACCGATGAGCCCGAGGGTGATCGCCCCGATCGCCGCGGTAGGGGAGCGCAGTTCGATCCGGAGATCCTTCGTGGCAAGGCTGACGATGTCAGACAGCATCGAATGCAGCCTCAACGTCGGCCCTGCCCAGAGGCTGAAGGGCCCGACCGTCCTTGAGTGCGAGCGTGCGCCCGGCGATCGCCCGAAGCCGAGGATCAGAGGGACCTGCGGCGATGAGGATTGCACCGCGGTCGGCCGCATCAGCGATCAGCTCGATTACGCCTGATGCGGCGCGGTCGTCGAGCGAGGCGAGTGGCTCGTCGAGAAGGACGACGTCGACCGCCGATGCGAAAACCCGAGCGAGCGCCACGCGCCGACGCATGCCCGCGGACAAAGTGCCGCAGGGTCGGCCCAGGACGTGGCTGGCACCGAGACGATCGAAGACCTCGAGAGCCCGGTCTAGATTGGTGCGTCCGAGTCGGGCGAAGAGATCGAAGTGCTCCATGGGCGTGAGCGCATCAAACAATCCGGAAGTGTGGCCGACACGGGCGATCCTCGGTCCGGGTTCCGGGAATCCATCCCAACGGATCGCGCCGGCGCTGGGCGGCGTCAGGCCGGCGATGATCCGCAGGATGGTCGACTTGCCGCAGCCGTTCGGTCCGTGGACCAATACGAATTCGCCTGCCGCTGCCTCGAGGTCGACTCGCCAGAGGGCGACTGTCGAGCCGAAGAGCTTTGTCAGCCGGTCGCAGGCAACACGAGGCGAGGCGCGCTGGTCCAGGATCATCGAGGGATGGGGGCCTCCGGACTACGACAGGTCCGTAGTATATGCGTCGATCCCCTCTGTCCCGGTCCGGGCATCGGGTCCGAATACCGGAGCGAAGAATCGCGACAGGGCGCCTGGCTGGGGGGACTCGGCGCCCTGTCGGATATTTGGGGAGGCGAGATCTCTGGCCCGTCGTCGAACTGCGTCGTCGACGACACGGGGGACGGGGATCGGGCACCACGTTGGGGCCTGTCCTCCAGGACGACGATAACACTACGGCTGGGTAGTAGGTGGCCCGTGCTACCCTCGCCGCGATGGACGCCAGCCCTCCGCCTGGATCGAGGACGCCGACGCTCCGTGACGTCCTAGGGCCCCTCGCGGCGCCGATCATCGAGGTCGTTGTCGCCCGCAGCGAAGCCTCGGTCGGACAGGTCGTCGAGGACCTGGAGAAGCGCGATGGTCGTCGCCATGCCTACACGACAGTAATGACCATCATGAGCCGGTTGTTCGAGCGTGGCCTGCTTGCTCGCGATAAGCGGGGCCGACAGTACGTCTATTGGGCGGCCAACCCCGAAGCCGATCTGATCGATCAGCTCAGTCAACAGGCCGTGGATCGTGTCATCGACCGCTACGGGGCGGCGGCGTTCCGTCACTTCGCGACGAAGCTCGCCGATGTCGATCCGGAGCTGCGGCGCCGACTCATCAAGCTGGCATCGAAGAAATGAGCGAGCACCCAAGCCTTCGTCCTCTTGCCGTTTCCGCCGGCGCAGCGATCAGCTGGTGCCTGGTCTTGGGGGCATTTGCCGGGGGCGATCCGATGTTCGTCTTGGAAGGCCTGGCAGGTTCGGTGATTGCCATCTGGGCAACGCAGGTGGCGCGTGAACTGGCGATCGCCTGGCGGGTCGAGCGGACGTTGGTCGCCGAATCCACACCATTGACGATCGGCGGCATTGCGTGCCGGATGACGCCCGCGCTAGGGGCCGACGCTCTCGTGACCGGCGCCATCCGGCCCAGGATCTATGTCGGTAGTCATCTCATTCGGTCCCTGACCGACGACGAGATCCAGGCAGTGCTCTATCACGAGGACCATCATCGGGAGACCCGGGCGCCCCTGCGCGCAGCTGCCCTGACTGGATGGCTCAGGCTATTCGGTCGTGCGGGGCCGGTCCGTGATGTGGTCCTTGATCGATTGGCTGACCTCGAGGCGATGGCCGATGCTGAGGCGCTTCGTCGGGGATCGACGGCTGCCTCCCTCGCGCGCGCCCTCCTGAAAGGCGGGGATCCCGTCGGCGTTCCCGCTGCCTTCTCATACGCGTCGGATCGGCGGGTCGAGGACCTCCTCCGACAGGCCGAAGGCGATGGGCCGATCGGAGACCGACGTCTGCCATACGAATGGCTTCCGGTCGCGATGTTCGTCGTCGCCGCGGCTGGGTGTCACCTGGGCCTGTAGCGGGTAGCGGGCAGAAAACCGCCTGAACCCCTGCTTGAGACGAATACTCCCAGGGAGTATCATGGTGCTATGACCGCTACAGACCGGCAGGAGCATCCCATGGAACTTCAATTCGCCCACTCGCTACAGTCTGAGTCGTCGGTCACGGCCAGTTACGTCTGCCCGTGCGGCTGCCATCCCGAGGTTACCTACGATCGCAGCGCCCAGGTCGCGACTGATACGTGCTGCTGCGGGAACCAATTCGCCGTGGGCACGGGGGCAGAGGGTCAGGTCACGAACGCGCCCGGTTTCCAGACGCGGATCGAGCGATTCGAATCTCCCTGGGGTGAAGTCCTTCCGGCGGTATGGGCGATCGGTCCATCCGTCCATGCCAACGAGCATGACCACGCCGACGAGCATTCGCACGCCGATCACGACGAAAGCGCGCAGGCTGGGAATGGAGCGTCGACTGCATCCGAGCCGACGCCCTCGACGACGGATCCCGTCTGCGGTATGACAGTCGCTCCGGAGACCGCGCGCGACAAAGGACTGCACAGTTCTTACCACGACCGTGACTTCTACTTCTGTGGCAAGGGCTGCAAATTGGAGTTCGACGACGATCCCGAGCGCTATCTCGACCTTCGTATGTTCCTTCGATGTGAGTTTCGATGATCGACACCGTTCCGCGACGGACTGATGAGCCCTCGGGAGCGCGGTTCCCCGTCGAGGGCATGACCTGCGCCTCGTGTGTCAACCGGATCGAGCGCAACCTGCGCAAGGTCGACGGCGTCACCGAAGCAAACGTGAACCTCGCGACCGAGTCGGCGTCAGTGACGTTCGATCCGGCTCGTGTCTCGCTCGAGGATCTGGGCCGAGCGGTGGAGGCCGCAGGCTACGAGGCACGCCTTGACCAGGTCGAGGAGAGCGGCCCAGATCGCTCGGGTCGAACCATCGAGGTCAGCTTGTCCGCGCCGCGCACCTTTGCCCTGGATATCGAGGGCATGACCTGTGCCTCGTGCGTCAATCGGATCGAGCGCTACCTCGGCAAGCTCGACGGCGTGACCAAGGCGAACGTCAATCTCGCGACTGAGCGGGCGACGGTCGTGGCCGACCCGTGGGTGACGGTCGATCAGATCATCGCCGCAGTCGAGGCGGCGGGTTACGACGCTCGTCTGATCGTCGATGGGGGAGCGCAACCGCAGGCCACCAGCGATGCCGTCGCTTTCGAGTCGCACGCCGCCCACCGTGAGGTCGCTGGCGCGCCCGAGACGAGCTTCCAACAGCGCCATCTCACTGACACTCGGCGACGGCTGATCGTCGGCACGGTGCTCACGATGCCGCTGATCCTCGGCCTGGCCCACATGACCGTTGCGCCATTCATTCCGGCGATCTTCGCGAACCCGTGGCTCCAGCTGGTCCTCGCGACGCCGGTTCAGTTCTACGCCGGTTTCCCGTTCTACCGGGGTGCCTGGAAGGTCGCGCGTCACCGGTCGACGGACATGAACACGCTGATCGCGGTGGGAACGTCGGCGGCCTACTTCTACAGCCTCGCAGCGATCCTCTTCCCGAGCTTCTTCCGGGCGGCCGGCCTTGCGACGGGCGCCATGCCGCCGCTGTATTTCGATACGTCGTCTGCGATCATCACCCTCATCCTCCTCGGCCGGTTCCTTGAAGCCCGAGCACGGAGCCACACGTCGGACGCGATCCGGCGGCTCATCGGCCTGACGCCGCGGACAGCCCGGGTCATCCGCGACGGTGTCGAGAGCGACATCCCGATCGAAGACGTCGTCCGTGGCGACCTGATCCTCGTCCGCCCGGGCGAGCGCTTGCCCGTCGACGGCATCGTCCGCGATGGTCGCTCGGCTGTGGACGAGAGCCTCATCACTGGCGAGAGCATGCCGGTCACCAAGGAAGCGGACGACGAGGTGATCGGCGGCACGATCAACACCTCGGGCGCATTCCGTTTCGAGGCGACGCGCATCGGGCGAGACACCGTTCTGGCCCAGATCGTCCGACTGGTCCAGGACGCCCAGGGTTCGAAGGCGCCGATCCAGCGTCTGGCCGACGTCGTGACCGGCTACTTCGTTCCGGCAGTCCTCGGCATCGCCGCCCTGACCTTCGTCGTCTGGTTCGTCTTCGGCCCTGAGCCCGCGTTCAACCTGGCCCTGCTGAACATGGTCGGTGTCCTCATCATCGCCTGCCCCTGTGCGCTTGGGCTGGCCACTCCGACCTCGATCATGGTCGGCACTGGAAAGGGCGCCGAGAATGGCGTGCTGTTCCGGAACGCCGAGGCGCTCGAGCGCCTCCACAAGGTCCGCGCGATTGTCCTCGACAAGACGGGCACCCTCACCGAGGGTCGGCCGCGGGTCACCGACGTCGTCCGCGTCGAGGGCGCGCCCTCCGAAGAAACCCTGCTCGCGGTCGTGGCTGCCGCAGAACGCGGATCGGAGCACCCGCTCGGCGAGGCGATCGTTCGCTTCGCTCGCGACGAGCGTGGGCTGGAGCTGACCGATCCAGAGTCATTCGAATCGCGCAGCGGCCGCGGTGTTGTGGCAGTCGTCGGCGGTCGGCGGGTGCTCATCGGTACGGCCGCGTTCCTCAGCGACGAGGGCATTGACCCGGCCCTCCTCACGAAATCTGCCGCAGACCTGGCCGTCGCGGGACGGACGCCGGTCCACGTCGCGATCGATGGCTTGGCCGTCGCAGTGATCGGGATCGCAGATACCCTCAAGGTCGGTTCGCGGGCGGCCGTCGCCGAGCTCAAGCGACTCGGCCTCGAGGTCATCATGCTGACCGGCGACAACGAGATGACGGCCCGAGCGATCGCAAAGGAGGCCGGCGTCGAGCGGGTGCTGGCCGACGTCCGGCCCGATGAGAAGGCGGCTCAGGTCCGCAAGCTCCAGGCGGCCGGCAAGCTCGTCGCCATGGTCGGCGACGGTGTCAACGATGCGCCGGCGCTGGCCCAGGCCGATGTCGGGATCGCCATCGGCACCGGGACGGACGTGGCCATCGAGTCGGCGGCGGTGACCCTCATGAGCGGCGATCTCCGCGCCGTCGTGACGGCGCTGGCGCTGTCCCGGGCGACGATGCACAACATCAAGCAGAACCTGTTCTGGGCGTTCGCCTACAACGTCGCCCTGATCCCGCTGGCCGCCGGCGCCTTCTACCCGTTCACGGGCGTTCTGCTCGATCCGATCTTCGCGGCCGCCGCGATGGCCCTGAGCTCGGTGACGGTCGTCTCGAACGCCCTGCGTCTCCGACGCTGGCAGCCGTCAAGCGCCGGGACGCGGCCGCCGCCGCCGGAGAAGCTGGCCGTCGCGCCGGGAAACGGCGCCTGACCATCGCTCCGTATCAGCGAGGGCACGCCCGAGACATTCCCGCGACGACTGCTACACTACTGTAGTAGGTCAGTCGGTCTCAATCCGTTTCATTTTTCGGAGGCCGCGCCTGCACGCAGACGCAGGTACGACCGGGTGGCACGTCGAAAGCCAGCTGCTACGACGCGGAAACCAAAGGCGACGTCGAAGCCCGCCGCGGGCGCAAGACCGTCCGTCGTGCCCTCGGGCACGGGCAGGCCCGTTGCCGGCCATGAGGACCATGGGTCAACCACAGTCGAGCGTGAAGCGCTCGTCGTCAGCCACTGGTTCGACGCCGGGAACGACGGCGAGCCGTACTCCGCAACGATCCGGTTGACCGGTCGGCGGGTCGGCGTTCACGGACAGCCCAAGTCGGCCGACACCTTCGTCCAGGAAGACCAGGTCGAGGGCGTCCTCCCGGGCACTGGGCGCATCTCCGTTGCCTCGTGGGTCTATGGGCTCCAGCCCGGTGAATGGGTGGTGACCGCAGAGCTCACCCGACATCAGAGCGGTCGCCCGATGGAGGCATGGCGTCGGGCCCGCGCGGAGCGGTTGCCTCGCGCCCGGTGGTCATGGCACACGTGGAGCCTGGTGACGGACGACGAGCCGCCGGTCGCGACTCGGTGGGCGATGCTGGCCCCGCTCGCGAGGACGCCCGCAGTGGTCCCGGGGATCTTCACGTTGTTGGCGGTCGGTGCCATCGTGACGGCACTGGTCACCCAGGCCATCCTCCTCGCGCGCGCGAACATCTCGCTCGGCACCGCACTGTCGGTTTCCTTGCCCGCGACGTTCCTGGGCATCATCGCTGCCAAGCTCTGGCACGCCTTCCTGCATCCTGGTCCCTGGCGTTCGGCGCTTGGCGGGTGGTCGGTGGATGGCTTCCTCGTCGTGGCACCGGTCGTCGGCATCGGGGCTCTCTTCCTGTTTCAGCTCCCGGTCGGCGTCTTCCTCGATGCGACCGCGCCAGGGATCTTCTTCGCCGTTGCGATCGGCCGGATCGGCTGCTTCCTCACCGGTTGCTGCGCCGGACGGTGTACGACGTCTCGGTGGGGCATCTGGTCGTCCGATCGTCGAATTGGCGCCCGACGCGTTCCCACGCAATTGCTGGAATCGGCCGCGGGTTTGATCATCGGCGTCGTGGCCTCGGCGCTCGTCGTGGCGAACATTCCCGGCTTGAGTGGATTGGTGTTTGTGGCTGCGATCGCGGCCTACGTCGCGATCAGGCAGTTCCTCCTGCGCGTTCGAGCGGAACGGCGCGAGTTCTCATGGCAACGGAGCGCTCTCGTCTCGGGCGGGAAATCCTAGCTGTCGATGCGGAATGTCGGCCATCTCGGCCGTCCGCGGGAGGTTGGAGCGCGAGCCCTCAGGCAGCCGACATGCGGCGGCAAGACTCGGCACAGCGACGGCAGGCCTCGGCGCAGGCGTTCATCATCTCGCCATCGCCGAATCGTTCGCAGGGCTGTGGCGCACGAGATTCAAGGCACGCGGCCTGGCGGCGCTCGCCGACGGCCCCGGACCCGACCGGCCGGCGACCTATGGACGGGAGGTCCGGGAGCGGGTGCTGTCCACGACCCTGACCCACCGGAGAGGGAAACCCACTGGAGCACCCGCCGGCTGGCCAAGGCCGTGTGGGTCAGCCCCGACACGATCCTGCGGATCTGGCGCGAGGGCAAGTTCACGCCGCACCGGACCGAGACCTTCAAGTTCAGCGCCGATCCGTAGCTCGTGGCCAAGGTGACCGACGTTGTCTGGCCGTACGTGTCCCCGCCAGAACGGTGTTGTGGTTTGGCTCGCGAGATCGATGCCACGCGACCGCTCGTGAAGGATCCCGGGTCGGCGGCCGGCGCAGGGCGCGTTGACGCCGACAAGGAAGACGCCTCTCTTCCTTGAGGCGCACTATCTGCCCATGAGCACTCGACTCCCGGCACTCGGTCCCCGCGGTGACAGTTGGGTCGTCGCCCAACTTGTCCCATTCGCGATCGTCGCCGGGACGGGGCTGCGGGACCACATCGGACATGAATCCGGCAATCTATGGGGACTCGAATCGGCTGCTTGGGACACGCGCAGAACGGCGGTCAGGGCCACTCTCCCGGTCCGATCGCCGGGACCGGTGCCCGCGTCCTCGTCGTCGACGACGAAAGGCCGATCATCGAGCTCGTCCGGGGCTACCTCGAGCGCGAGGGGATGGAGGTGATTGCCGCCTCCGACGGCCAGACCGGTCTCGATCTCATCCGCGAGCGAACTCCGGACGTGGTCGTCCTTGACGTCAATCTGCCCGCTCTCGATGGGTTCGAGGTCCTCCGGCGCGCTCGCACCTTCTCCGATGCCTACGTGATCATGCTCACCGCCCGAGCCGAGGAGATCGACCGGATCATCGGCCTGTCGGTCGGGGCGGATGATTACCTCGTCAAGCCGTTCTCGCCGCGCGAGCTCGTCGCCCGAATCCGGGCGCTCCTCCGGCGGCCGCGGGTGAGTGCCGAAGCCGGTGCTGAGGGATGGCGAGCGGGCGAGCTGACCGTGGATCCACGCCGGAGAGCCGTGACGTTGCGCGGCTCGCCGGTGCTGCTCACGGTGATCGAGTTCGAACTGCTCGCGACGCTCATCCGCGAGCCAGGCATCGTGCGCACCCGCCAGCAGCTGCTCGATCGGGCCTGGGGTGCGGACTACGTCGGCGATGAGCATGTCGTCGACGTCCACCTGGCGAACCTTCGGCGCAAGCTCGGCGACGACCCCGTGGGACCGACGTACATCGAGACCATTCGGGGGATCGGCTACCGGTTCCGGGAGGCCACCTGACGATGCTGCGTCGGATCCGCCTCCGAGAGCGCCTCCTCATGAGCCACATCGTCGTCATCGCCATCGGGGCGGCGACCGTGTTCATGGCCGTCGGCTTCGTCGCACCCGGGGTCTTTGACGCGGCCATGAGCCACGCGATGGGCGACGGAATGACCGAGATGATGGGCGGTCTCATCCGGGGCGCGTTCCAGGACGCCGTTCAGACCGCCCTCATCGCCGCGATCGTGGCGGCGACGATGACAGCCATCATCGTCAGTGTCGCGCTCTCCACCCGTCTCTCGGGACCGATCGCCCGCCTGGCGGCTGCCAGCCGACGGATCGCCGATGGTCGGTACGCTGAGCGGGTCGCGGTTTCGTCGTCGGACGAGATCGGCGACCTCGCCCAGTCCTTCAACCGGATGGCGGAGTCGCTCGAGTCGACCGAGCGGCGGCGGCTCCAACTTGTCGGCGACGTTGCCCACGAGCTCAGAACACCGCTCGCGACGCTCGACGGCTATCTCGAAGGGCTCGAGGACGGCGTCATCCAGCCGACCGAGCCGACCTGGAAGCTCCTGCGGGGCGAGACCGCTCGGCTGTCCCGCATTGTCAACGACCTGCAGGAGCTTTGGCGCGCCGAAGCACGACAGCTCCCGCTGTCGCAAACGACGATCGACGTGAGAGCAGAGCTTGAAGGCGTCCGCCAGCGATTCGTGGGGCAGGCGACGGAGCAAGGGATCGAGCTGCGGCTTGACCTTCCCGCGGGACCCCTGGCGGTCCGGGCCGACCAGGAAAGGCTCGCCCAGATCCTCGACAACCTCGCGAGCAACGCGATCCGCTACTCCCCGGCCGGAGCACCCGTCGTCCTCGCTGCGAGCGCAGGCGCGGACGAGGTCGTGATCGGCGTGATCGACCAGGGGCCGGGCCTGACCGAGGAGCAGCGCGAGCGGGTCTTCGAGCGTTTCTACCGCGTCGACCCATCGCGCTCGCGAGCCCTCGGTGGGTCCGGGATCGGTCTCGCCATCGCTCAGGCCCTCACGGAGGCCATGGGCGGGCGGGTCTGGGCTGAGAGCGAGGGCCCGGGCCTGGGCTCGACGTTCCGCGTGGCGCTCCCGAGACGCTGACGAACACGACCACGGCGAGGCCGAGCGGCGCGCCATGTCCTCGGAATCTTGACGATATCTTGACGGCGATCGGTATGGCGTCTTGACCAGGGCCCTCCAGGATCGGTGATGTCGGCACAGACGTCGACGGTCTGCGCGGACAAATCAGCGCGCGTGCGATGAGGCGGAATGATGTACGGGTTCGGATGGGGGATGGACGGGGGAGGCTGGATCTGGATGATCTTCGCGGTCGTCCTCGTCGTTGCGTTGATCGGGTTCTTCGGGGTCGTCCGACCGGGACGGGTCCGGTCGGCGACGGACGACGCGGCCGCGACGCTTCGCTCCCGCTTCGCCCGAGGCGAGATCACAGCGGAAGAGTACGAGCAGGCTCGACGCGTGCTCGGGATCAAGTGAAGGAAAATGTGATGACGACCGATCGAATGCGCCTGTTCGGTGGCGCGATCCTGACCGGAGCCCTGCTTCTCGGGACCGCCGGCCTGGCCCTCGCCCAGGAACCGACGGCCTCGCCCGGGGGCGACCGGACCGGTCCAGGAGGCTCCGGCATGACCGGCGGCCAGGGCATGATGACGACGGGCCAGGGCATGACCGGCCGGTCCAGCATGATGGACAGCCTGACTATGGTCGGGTCGATCAACGGGGCGATGGGCACGATGCACGCGTCGATGACTGCCGACCAACTCAAGGCGATGGGCACGATGCACGCGTCGATGGCGACCTCGGGAACCCACGGCCCCATCGGTCGCTCACGCACGCTCAGGTAGGGCCACGGGCCGGCTGGACTTGCGGGCCGGCGCCGGTCATGCCCCGATATCCTCGGCGCGCATTCGTGCGGCCGCTCTGGCGTTGCAGGTAGTGTTTTTCACAAAGGAGTCACCTGATGTCCATCAAGACTCGCTACACCTTCGGAACGCGCGTGCCCCTGCCACTCGACATGGTTCGACCGATGGTCGAGGCCGCGCTCCAAGCCGAGAGCTTCGGCGTGCTGACGGAGATCGACGTGGCTGCGACGATGCGGGAAAAGCTTGGCATCGACGGCCCGCCCTACGTGATCCTCGGAGCGTGCAACCCGTCGCTCGCACACCGAGCGCTCGAGGCGGATCCGTCGGTCGGGGCACTCCTGCCTTGCAATGTCGTCCTCCGCCAAGAGGGCGACAGCACGATCGTCGAGGCGATGGATCCCGCGGCCGTCATCTCGCTGGCCGATGCTCCGGAGGTCAAGGTGGTCGCCGCTGAGGCGCGCGAGCGCCTGGTCCGGGTCATCGCTGCCCTCTTGACCGAGGGGCACCCATGATGCAGTGGCCGGGACCGGACGCGGCCTTGGGCTGGGCCTGGTTCGTCGGCCGCCGAATCGGGGTGAGTCAGATGCCCATCCCAAAATGAGTCAGATGCCCATTCCGAAAACGGAAAGAGTCTGTTGCCCTATCTGGGCGAAGCGACTCTATCTCGGGGACGCGCCCGCGCAAGCGCGCGAACCCGAGGTTCGAGCCGAGGAGTGGAGCTCCGTCAGCGCGTCTTCGACATCGTGCGGACGGGACGTGGCCGTGGGTTATGGGCGTTTGGGATCTTGAGATGTCATGGGGTCCAACGCGCGATCGTGGGTGAGCGACATGGCTGACGCGCGAAAGCGGGCGGCTCGCCCAGCCCCAGGTGAAGACGATTCGCTCGAACGGATCCAGCTCTGCAGTATTCCGAGATCGCCGCCTACTCCGCGCCATGAAGGAATGGATCCCACGCGCCGTCAGGCGGCTACCTCGGTGGCGGCACCCGTTGACACGACGGTGAGGTTGCCCACTCGACCGGCGATTTCGACCTCGCGCTCCGCCGGTGGCAGACCGAGGCCAGCCTGATCCCACGTCGTCCGGCTGACCAGGAGCTCGTCCGGGCCTGCCAACGAGCCGAGGCGGGCAGCGATGTTGACCGTGTCGCCGAGAGCGGTGAAATCCACTTTCTCGTCGCCGCCGACGACACCCACGAACGCTTGCCCGGTATGTACGCCGGCCCCGACCATGAGGCCCTTCCTCGTCAGGCCATCCCGCGCCACCCGCGCCAGGATGGCCCGGCCCGCGTTGATCGCTTGGGCGGCGTGGTTCTCTCCGCTGATCACCGGGATGAACAGCGCCATCACGCCGTCGCCCATGAACTTGTCGACGATCCCACCGTTTTCATCGATCGCGATGGCGGCCGAGCGGTAGTAGGCCTGGATCAGGCTCCGGTAGTGCGAGGCGGTGGTCCGCTCCGCGAGAGCGGTCGAGCCGCGCACGTCCGCGAAGACGACGCTGATCTCCAGCTCCGCGCCGCCACCGTGCTCCGCCAGCTTCCCGAAGCAGGCCTTGCAGAGCAACGGGTTGTCGCGCATCGGTCCATGCCAGAAGAGGCGAGCGACGGCGCCGCCGACCCCATGGGAAGGTGACGCACAGACTTTGCAGCGCGGCGCGGCCGGCAGATGTCGCCACATACGGCGCACTTTGCGGATGGACGGATCCTCGCCCGTCAACATCCTCCGCCACTGGGCGGTGGTGGGATCCTCGGGTGGCGTCATCGGGATGACTCTCCCTGCCCTTCCGTCCGCGCGTCGGGCACCGTCGGGCTGCGGCGGGTGGCGTCGGCGATTGAAGATGGGACGATTCGGTGACGGGCGGATGACATGCGCCGGCTTCAGTCACCGAACCGCGTCGTAGCCGCCATGTTGAGACTGGTCCAGCCCTCGCGCAAGACGATGACGCCGAAGATGAGCGCGGCGATCGTGTCCGCCCACCCAAAGCCCGAACGCTTGGGACGCGGCAAGACTGACCAGGCTACTGACCGCGAGGCTCGCGGCAACCGCCGTGAGGATGCTGTCGGCTCGCAGGGCCCCGCTGCCGAGACGAGCCGCGACCCGATACTTCAGGACGGCGAGTGGTGGAAGGACGACCGACGAGGCGAGCAATGCCCAAGGCTGATGAATGAGGTTTCCGGATGGGCCTGTGCCATCAAGGACCTGCACGGCGCCGAAGGGCCCAAGGACGCACGAATGCGCTCAATGTCATCAAGCCGTCACCCGGCCGATATGAGCCTGACATCGCGTCACGCCACGGTGTGCTCCAAGGCCGACACCCAAACCGGCCAGACAGTCAAGGAGCAGTTCTGGATGAAGCATCTCACTCGGCTCATCGCCACCGCCGGACTCGCCGGCGCTCTGGTCGCCGGTCTCGGCGTCGCGCCGGTCGCCGCAGCCGGATCGCCGGCCGCCGGTCATGTCTACGTCAACAACAACACCGCCGGCCGGAACACGATAGCCGGCTTCGACCGCCACGCCAATGGGTCGCTGACGACCATCGCGGGTTCACCGTTTGATGCGGGGGGCGCCGGGACGGGCAGCCCGTTCGGCTCCGCCGGTGGCCTCCAGCGGACGAGCGACGCCCGCTACCTCCTGGCGACCAACCCCGGCAGCAATGAGATCTCGGTGCTCAAGATCAAGGCGGACGGTTCGCTCAAGCTCGTCGAGGTGGACTCCTCGAACGGCCGGACGCCGGTGAGCATCGCGACCAGGTCCAATCTTGTCTACGTCGCCAACACGGGCGCGGGCGGGAGCAACTACACCGGCTTCCACCTGAACGCCGGTGGGCACCTCACGCCGATCGCCGATTCGACGTTCGCCCTTCCCGACAATGCGCTCCCGGGTAACGTTCTCATCAGCCCCGACGGCGGGCGTCTGGTGGCGACGCGGGTCGGGCCGAACGCCGGCCCGTCCTATCTCGACGGGTTCCGGATCGGCCGCGCCGGCCGCCTGACCGCTGCCCCCGGGTTCGCCGTTTGCAGCACAGCGGATCGGCCCGTTCGGCAGCTCGTTCTCGCCGACCAACGCTGACCAGCTGTTCGTCTCGAACGCTCACGACGGCGCGGCCAACGGTTCAGTCTCCGTCTACGACGTGGCTGCCGACGGAACGCTGACGGCCATCAGCGGCTCGCCATTCGCGGACAGCCAGACCGCGCCCTGTTGGGTCGCCCTGAGCCCTGACGGGAACGCCCTGTTCGCGATCAATACCGGCTCGTCTTCGATCTCGCGTTACTCCATCGCGGGCGACGGCACGCTGAGCCTCGTCGATTCGACCGCGTTCAATAGCCCGACCGGCCTCCGGCCGTTCGACGCCACCGTCACCGCGGACGGTCGATACCTGTACGTCGTCGACGCCGGAGCCGTGAAGGTCAGCGCCTTCGCTGTCGATGGCACGTCAGTGACCGAGCTTGCCGGTTCGCCGGTTGCGATCCAGGGCGGTGGCGCGCCGTTCGGGATCGTCGTCGACTGACCGACCGCTGCGCCACTGGCGGACACATCGAGGCCCGGCGCAGTCGCGCCGGGCCTCAGTCTGTTGGTGGCAGGCGTCCGCATCCAGGTACGGCGTCGAGCCCCGACATCCTGCTTTCGGATTCAACATGGCTTCAAGCGAGCCGGATCCGCAATAGGCGGGAGGCCGTGGCCGTCGCTCGTCCATAGTGGCTGCGCCCTCAATTGGACTGTCGTCGACGCGGCGCCACCCTTACACCTGCGCGCCTTGCTGCTAACGATTGGTCCGTCATCGGACCGTCATTGCCACGTCACAGGCGTCGAGGAGGCTGGCCCCGATCACCTTCGCCTTCGGAGCCCAACCCATGGTTCGTTCTCGCTCGTCTGGCCGGGCCAGTTTCCTCGCGATCGTCCTGACAGCCACCGGTGCGCTCGCCGCGTGCACGGCGCCTGGGGCGTCACAGCCGTCATCTGCTGCCTCCGCCGCGCCGTCCGACGTGATGATGGAGCACTCCGCCGCGCCGTCCGACGTGATGATGGAGCACTCCGCCGCGCCGTCCGACGTGATGATGGAGCACTCCGCCGCGCCGTCCGACGTGATGATGGAGCACAGCCCCAGCCCTTCATGATCGTTCTCGGCTTTGCGTTCGTCGCTGGTCTCCTGACGATCCTCGGGCCCTGCACCCTGCCCGTCATCCCGCTCGTACTCGGTGGCGCGACCGGTGGCGGGCGGCGGCGGATCGGCGGCATCTTCGTCGGCTTCGGCGTGGCGTTCCTGGCGGTCACCGTCGTGTTCGCCGCCGCGCTCGCGGCGATCGGTGTGACGACCGACCGACTCCGATTGGGCGCGGCCGTAGTGCTCGGCATTGTTGGTCTGAGCCTTGCGTGGCCGCGCGTGGCCGGGGTCCTCGATCGAGCGCTGACGCCGATCCAGCGGCGGGCAGCCACGAGCAACCTGTCGCCGGCTGCGAGCCAAAGCGGATTGGTGGGCGGCTTTGCGATCGGAGCCGGGATCGGGCTGATCTGGGCGCCGTGTGTCGGGCCGATCATGGCCGCGGTGATCGCAGCCGCCGTCATCTCGGGGCCGAGCCCGCTGACGGTCGCGATCGCGGCCGCTTACGTCGCCGGAGCGGTTGTCCCGCTCGCCGCGATCGCCCGCTGGGGCCGCCGCGCGACACGCGCCGTCGATCCGCGCCGAGCGAATCAGCTGCGGCGAGCCTTCGGCGTGGCCATGACGATCACCTCGGTCGTGGTCCTCAGCGGCCTCGATGTCCCGCTCCAGGCGCGGCTGACCGCCAGCCTGCCCGCCGACCTCAACACCGCCTTGTTCGCAATTGAACAGCAACCCGTCGTCCAGGAGGGCCTCAACGTGCTTCGTCCGAGTGCCGCCGCGCAGAACGACACCGAGCCGCTCGAGGATCTCGGGGCTGCGCCGGAACTGACCGGGATCACCGCCTGGATCAACAGCGAGCCGACATCGCTTGCCGCGCTCCGGGGCAAGGTCGTCCTCGTTCACTTCTGGACATTCGGCTGCATCAACTGCATCCACGTCCAGCCCTACGTCAAGGCCTGGTACGACCGGTATGCCGCCGACGGCTTCGTCGTCGTCGGCGTCCACACCCCCGAGTTGTCGTTTGAGCGCGACATCGCCAACGTCCGCGTGCCCTGGCCGGTGTCGCCGATCTCCTCGACGCGATCCTGGCGGCCTGACCCAGTCTCATCTTCACCGGGGAAGATCACCTAGCCCTCGAGGGACCGAGCCGATCGTGCGGGCGCCGGTCCATCCGCCGGCAACCCGACGCCAGTCCGATCGCTGCGCGGGTCGGCCTGTTCGGAGGGCGGCATTGCGAGCGGAAGGCGGATCTCGAAGCGCGTCGAGCGATCATCGCTCATGACTGTGACTTCGCCGCCGGAGGCGGTCACGATCGCCTTGACGATCGAGAGCCCGAGACCCGCATGAGGGCTACGGCCGTCGGCGTCCTGGCTGGTTGCCACGCGGTAGAAGCGCTCGAACAGGTGGGGCAGGTGCTCGGCCGGAATGGGAACCCCACCGTTGGTCACGGCGGCGACCGCAACGCCGTCCTCCGCCCGTGTGGACAGCTCGATGTGACCGTCGGCTGGACCATGTCGCAGCGCGTTGTCAACGAGGTTCATGACGGCCTGCGTCAGCCGATCGGGGTCGACTCGAACGAGCAGCCGGCCGTTTCGCACGGACTCGATGCGACGCCCAGGGGCCATTACCCGCATTGCCTCCGCCACGCCGTCCACCAGCTCGCCGAGATCGACATCCTGACGCTCGACCTGACGACCACCCGCCTCGAGCTGGGTGAGCAGAAGGAGATCGGCAGCGAGCCGGCTCAACCGATCGATCTCGCGGCGCATCGCCGTGAGCGCCCGCTGGCCCGCAACCGAGCCGGCGAGCGGCTCACGGGCAAGCACGTCGACGTAGCCGCTGAGCACGGTCAATGGCGTCCGAAGCTCATGCGACGCGTCGGCGGCGAACTGGCGTTGGGACCGAAGCGTCGCCTCGACCTGCTCGACCATGTCGTCGAACGCCCGCCCGAGTCGTCCGATCTCGTCGTTGCCCTCGGGCAGTCCGGCGCGAGCCGAGAGGTCGCCGGCGGTGATCCGGTCCGCCGCGGCTGCGACCCGCCCGAGCGGCCGGAGCCCAAGGCCCGTCAGCAGCCAGGCGAGGCCGATCCCGACGCCAAAGATGACGAAGCCGCTGGCCACGAGGCTCTTGCGCAGGTCGCGCAGCGTCGCGTCGACGGGTGCGAGCGACACGCTGAGCTGAGCGACGGCGTTTGGCGGACCCGGCTGCTGACCGGGTGCAGCGGACTTGCCGGGCTTCTGGTTGCCGAGCCCACGGCCCGGCGGCGGACCCTTGTCGGCCGGCCGGCCCGTCTGCACAGGGTCGCCGGGGAGACGGAGCTCGACCGGAGCCGCGACGACGAGGACGCGCCCCGTGCCATCGGCGGCGGTCCGGACTGCGTCGATGGAGCTGCCACCGGACAGGACGGATTGATATTCGGCGGCGGTGAGCCGCGCCGCGGCGACCGCGTCGGTCGTCCCATTCGGCTCCGCGGCCAGCGTGGTTCCGCCCGGATCCATGATGGTGACGGCCGTCCCGTCGCCACCCAGAACGTTCGCGAGGTCACCGGCTGCGAGGTCGGTCGCCGTGACGCCGTTACGGCCACCGGTGTTCGCGGTCAGGAGGCCGGCCTCGATCTCGAGGCGGCTGACGGTGCTCTCGAGGAGCGCCCGCTCGGCGAAGATCCCGATGACGCCGATGGTGACGGCGAGCATGACGGCGAGGAGGAGCCCATAGAGCAGTCCCAGCCGCCAGCGGATCGAGCGCGGCGCGTGCCACCGGACGGTCATGCTCGGTCGGCTTCGGGTTCGCGGAGCGCATAGCCGGCGCCCCGAAGCGTCGTGATGAGTGATGGTGGACCGAGCTTCCGCCGCAGATAGCCGACGTAGACCTCGACCAGGTTGGCGTCGAAGGCATAGCCCCACAGCCGATCGAGGATCGATTCCTTCGAGAATACCTGGCCAGGATGACGGAGGAACAGCTCAAGGAGCTCGAACTCGCGCGGCGTTAGCTCGATTGGTCGATCGCCGCGCCGCACGGCCCGCGTCCGCGGGTCGAGCGAAAGGTCCGCAAAGAGGAGCGACACAGGCGATTCGCCAGGCGACTCGCGAGCCCGGCGCAGGTGGGCCCGAACGCGGGCCATCAGCTCCTCGAAGTGGAACGGTTTGGCGACGTAGTCGTCTGCCCCGAGATCGAGACCCCGAATGCGATCTTCGAGCTCGCCTCGCGCCGTCAGCATGATGACCGGGACGCTGCTTTCGGCGCGGATGCGTCGGAGAAGGTCGAACCCGTCACCATCGGGCAGTCCGACGTCAAGAATGGCGATGTCCGGCTTCACGGCGCGAACGGCTCGCATCCCGGCGGCGGCGGTCGCGGCAGACATGACCTCGAGACCTTCCTGGCGCAGCCCGAGCTCGATGAATTCGACGATCCCGGGCTCGTCCTCGACGAGCAGCACCCGGCCGGAAGGCCCAACTCTTGCTGGACCCCGGAGCGCATGCGGCTCAATTCCGTCAATCACCACACCATTCCACGCTGCACGGAGGACATTCGCAACCGCCCGGCGGTCCCATGCGCGGTCCGCCAAGCGTGAGCCACGAAACTTCTCAGTGTCCTCTCAGTGAACATTCGCGTATCGGACCGTACGCTGATCGGAACCTTCCCGAGACCTGACGTCTCACCCGAACGACCGGATCAACGCTTGCCGAGGTACCTGGCATGACCATTCGAATGACGACCGGCCGAGGGCTCATCGCATTGGTGGCGATTCTCCTCGTCGCAGGCACGGCTCTCGCAGTCGACCCATCCGGATCGCCGAGCGCCAGTCCTGAGTCGTCCGCGAATGCGACGGCCTCGGCTGCGGCCTCCACCTCGCCGAGCGCGTCGCCATCGCCGAAGGCCGCCGCAACCGCCGCCGCAAAGTCGGAGGCCCCAGAGGCGTCGGAGGCGCCAGAGGCGGCTGAGTCCGACAGCTCGAACGGCCCGCCGTCGGCCGACGAGGTCGCCCGGATCGTGGGCCTGCTCAAGGATGCCGGGATCACCGCGACCCCCGCTCAGCTCACAGATCTTGCCGGTAAGGTCGGGACCGGCGGAGCCGTCCGCCTGCTCGCGTTCGCGCATGCCAGCGGCAAGACGCCGGCGCAGATCCTCGCAATGTTCCAAGCCGGCAAGGGCTGGGGCCAGATCGACCATGAGCTCGGCTTGTCGATCGGGCCTGGCATCGGCTGGATCATGGGCCACGGCCACGGGCAGGGACACGGCAAGGGGCCGAAGAACTAGGGGCTCCGGCGGCGCGGGTAGTGCATCAGTCGCTTAAGCAACGAAGGCCCAGGGACCTTCCAAACCCGATTCTCGCCCCGAGTCGTTTCCTGCCCGCCTTCTTAGCCCGCTCCGCATTGGCAAGCGCCATGGGATGATCGCAACATCGAGCAGAGGCTCGTCGAGCCCGAGCGCCTGCCAAGGCGATGTCCGGGGTCCGTCCGCAGTCTTGCCGAGGAACGCTTCGAGACGATGCACGACCACGCTGACGGGCCAGGGCGTCACGACGACCACGCGCACGAGCACGATGGCGACGCCAAGGGACCCGGCGAGGAGGGCGGCCCTCACCCGCCTGATCATCATCATCCGCACGACGAGCACGAGCGCGATCACGACCACGAACACGGCTCGGGTTTCCTTGTCGCGATTCGCGATCTGATCCGCCCGCACTCGCACGACTCAGCAACAAAGATCGACTCGGCCCTCGAGTCCGATGCGCGCGGCATTCGGGCCCTCAAGCTGTCCTTGGTCGCGATGCTGATCACTGCGCTACTTCAGCTCGTCGTCGTCTTAGC
>JANMRJ010001031.1:0-2116 GCA_031370985.1 Acidimicrobiales bacterium | reverse complement strand
GCCCTCCTGCGCCGGGGATGGCAGCCGGCGGCGTATGAATGCAACCCCCTCCTCGCCCGTGCCGCCAACGACCTGCTCTCCTCCGAGGGCTTCGAACCCCTGGTGGCGCCGGCGCCCCGCGACGGCTGGCCCGACGACGGGCGGTCCTACGACAGCGTGGTGGTGGGCTGGGGCTCCTACACCCTCATGCAGGGCCGGGCCCGACGGGTGGCATTCCTGCGCGAGGCGCGGACCCGCACCGGTGCCGGCGACCCGCTGCTGGTCTCGTTCTTCGAGCTCCCCCAGCCAACCGCGTACTTCACCCTGGTCCGAGCGCTGGCCGGGCCCCTGCGGCGGGTCCGGGGCCAGGAGGTGGTCGAGCCGGGCGACACGCTGCGGCCGAACTTCGTCCACTACTTCTCTCGCCCGGAGCTCGAAGCCGAGCTCGTCGAGGGCGGGTTCGAGCCGGTGTGGTTCGCCTCGGAGCCCTACGCCCACGCCGTGGCCCTGGCCCAGCCCCGATGACACCCGCCGACGGGCCGGGGCCGCTCTCGCCCCTCGAGGTGGCATCGATGGTCGTGGTCGGCCCCGACCGGGAGGTCGGCCCCTACCCCGCCCCCCGCCACGGCCGGCCCCCCTCGCCGATCGCCGCCCTCGAAGCGGTCCTCGCCGACGCCCTGGCCCGCCCGCCGTGCGTCGTCGCCTTTTCCGGGGGGGCCGCGACTCCTCGGCCATCCTCGCGGTTGCGGCGCTGGTGGCCCGCCGCGAGGGGCTGCCGCTGCCCGTGCCGGTCACCAACCGCTTCCCTGACGTGGCGTCCACCGACGAGTCGGAGTGGCAGGTCAGCGTGGTCACCCACCTCGGCTTGGCCGACTGGGCCTGCCTCGACCACCGGGCCGAGCTCGACGTGATCGGCCCTGTCGCCGGGCCGCTGCTCCGCCGGTACGGCCGGCTGTGGCCGTTCAACAGCCACTTCCTCCGGCCGGTGGCGGCGCTGGCGCCGGGCGGCACGGTGCTGACCGGGCTCGGCGGCGACGAGCTGTTCGCCACGCCGTGGCCGGGGGCGGTGGCCGCGGCCATGGCCGCGCGGACGCTGCGCCCCAACGGCCGGCGGCTGCGACGGGTCGCGCTGGCCGCCGGGCCCCGCGCCGGGCGGGTGGCCGCCGGCGTGGCACGGCCATTCACACTGCCCTGGCTCCGCCCGGCTGCGGGCCGCCGACTGGCCTGGGACCTCGCCCGCTGGGACGCGCGGATCCCGTTCGGGTTCGAGCGCTGCCTGCGGCTCTGGTCGTGGCCGAGCCGGTACATGCAGACGGCGCAGCGCAGCCTGGCCCTGGTGGCCGCCGACGCCGGCGCCACCGCCGTCCATCCGTTCTCCCACCCGTCGTTCCTGGCCGCCCTCGGCGCGGCCCGCGGGTGGCGGGGCTACGTGTCACGCGATGCGGCCATGGCCGACCTCTTCGGCGACGTTCTACCCGCCGAGGTCCTGACCCGGTCGAGCAAGGCCGAGTTCATGTCGGCATGTCTCGCCGAACACAGCCGGCGGTGGGTCGACGGCTGGACCGGCGACGGCGTCGACGGTGATCTCGTCGACCCCCACGGCCTGCGCATCGCCTGGAGCGACACCCGGCCCGACGCCCGGGCCCTGCTGGCCCTCCAGGCCGCCTGGCTGGCGACCGACGGCTCAGCGGGCGTGGGCGCCGGCGCTGGGCTTGCCGGCGCTGGGCTTGCCGACCCTGGGCTTCTTGCCAACTCTGGCCGCGGCGCCGCGCAACCGGGAGCGGGCCCGCCACCAGGCGACGAGGGCAGGGCCGGACCGCCGGCCGAGTGACGCCGCCCGCCCGCCGCGGGCCCGGGCCACGCCCCAGGGCCCGGAGCGAGCGACCGGGGAGTAGGCGCGGAGGTACGCCACAGTCGGCCACACCTTGCGGGCCAGCACCGCGGCCTTGGCGCCGGCCCCGTCAACCTCGCCGAGCCGGGCAAAGAACCACGACTCCTGCGGCGCAGCCGTGAGCCGCAGCTCCAGTTCGACGCAGGTGTCCGACGTGAGTCCCAGCACGGTCGCCACCTCGCGACCCGGCTCGAGGAGCCGGAGGCCGGCGGCGAAGGGAGCCGACGCCCCCAGATCGGCGGCCAC
>JANMRJ010001030.1:0-1188 GCA_031370985.1 Acidimicrobiales bacterium | reverse complement strand
CCACCGCGGTCGCCGGCTCGTGCGGGCCGGCCGTCAACGCCACCACCGTCGTCACGGCGGGTGGAGCCGGCGGCGCCGGCGCCGGCGCGACTGCGCTGGGGGCCGCCGGCGCCGACTCGATCAACGCCGCCGTCGACGCCGGCATCCTCAGCCCCGTCACCCTGACCGTCCGCGGCGGCCAGGTCGTGGCCGACTCCGACGCCAGCGGCGGCGACGGCGGCTCCACCAGCGTCACCGTCTCGCCCAAGGCCACGTCGGGATCGACCGGCGCGGCGAGCGGCCAGACCAGCGCCACGAACAGTGCTGGCTTCAACGGCAGCGGGACGACCGGGGCCGCCACCTCGTCTGCGAACTCCAACCCGGTCGCCGGCTCCGGCGACTCGGGCGCGACCGGCGCCACGGGCGACGCCAGTACCAACCAGAGCTCGACCAACCCGCCCGCCCCGGGTGCAAACAACGCAGGCATCCTGGGCGTCGTCACGGGCACGTCGGGTAGCGCCACCTCCGGCGACTCGGGCGGCTCGGGCGCAACCGGCGGCTCCCTCGCCGACGGCCAGGCCAACTCGGTGGCCAACACCGGCGCCTCGGCCGACGCCGCCCGCTCGGCCCGATCGGGCGCCAGCGGCCATGCGGTCAACACCACCGCCGTCGTGGCCCTGGGTGGCCCCGGCGGCGCCGGCGGCGACCTGGCCCTGGCCGACGCCGGCCCGGCCGGCGGCGGCACCAACGTGGGGGTCAGCACCGGCACCCTCAGCCCCGTCACCCTGACCGCCGCCGGCGGCTCCACGGTGGCGACGGTCGACGCTTCCGGGGGCAACGGCGGCAACGTCACGGTCAACGTCTCGCCGACCGCTACCAGTGGCGGCACCGGCTCGGCGTCGTCGCAGGCCAGCGCCACCAACAGTGCTGGCTTCAACGGCAGCGTGACGACCGGGCCGGCGCGGTCGACAGCGAGCTCCGACCCCCGGGCCGCCTCGGGCCACTCGGGCGTCACCGGGAACACCGGCACCGCCACCGCCACTGGCTCCCGCACGATCAACCTCTCCGTCACGCCCGGCGCCGGCCCGGTGAACCCGGTCGTTGTCGTCCCCGTGAGCGGCGGTTCGGGACACTCGGGCGACACCGGTACCGTGGTCGCCGCCGGCCGGGCCGACTCCACCGCCAACACCGGTGCCGTCGCCGCCGGCG
>JANMRJ010000034.1:0-3577 GCA_031370985.1 Acidimicrobiales bacterium | reverse complement strand
GCGGCACGGAGCCCGGCGTGCTCGGTCAGGAGGTCGTCCTGGGCGAACGACACCGCGACAAGGGCCGCAGCAGCGACGGCGGCCAGCGCGACGAGGCACGCAGGCCCTGCACCTGTCGGCTCGCCTATGGCGAAGGGAAGCGGGCGAGGGCGAACGCCAATGCCGCCATCGTGAGGACAACGCCCACCAAACCGAACATCATGGTCATGGTCTGGGCACGCAGTTCGTGCTCGAAACCGGCCCGAAGATCAGACGCCCATGCCCTGATGCTCTCGTCCATCTGCTGTTCGAGGCCAGCAAACCGCTCGTCGATCCTGGTGAAGCGAAGGTCCAACCGCTGTTCGAAGCCAGTGAACCGCACGTCCATTCGGCCTTCAAGACCCGCCAGGTCATGCTTGGTGGCCACATCGGCCCAACCCACCGGCGGGAGGAACTCCATCAGCGCGATGGCCGCTCTGGCGCCAAGGACTTCCTCGGCCTTCCGGTACAACTCCTGACGACTCTGCTCATCGGCAGCCATGGTCGCCTCCTGCGGAACGAGATGCAAGAAAAGAGGGGCGCGAACAACACCCGCTCCCGAAGGCGGCGATATCTACAACTCCCCAGAGCAGCGGCGCTACTGCGAAGCCAAGGGCCACACGTTCTCGTCGTCGATGGACGGTGTTTGCCGGCTACCGCCGCCACGTGATGGCGTCGGTCGTGGCTCGCCTCCGCCTCGGCCGCCTCGGGGTGACGCTTGAGCGATCACTGCAGCGACTACCGAACGGCAAGCTGTCGAGCGAGTACGCCACCCGGCTGGCTCGGGCTTGCAGCGAACCCGCCGTGTTCGCCGACGTGCTCCGGAGTCAGAGGTGTGAGCCGGGGAGGCACCGGGCGACTAGCCGGAAGGCCGTCGGCAGGCCGGGTCGCGGCGCACCCGAACCATGCAGGCTGCGAGCGCCGCCACCGCGACGCGCAGCCCGGCGGTCTCGGCCAGTAGGTCGTCCTGGGCGAACGACACAGCGATCGCCGCGGCGGCGACAGCGGCCAGCGCGACGAGGCACGCCGGCGTCACGAAGAAGAAGGCGCAGATGAGGGTGGCCGCGGCGGTCGCCACGCCCAACGTTGCCAGCCGGTCGCGAAGCGTGCGGGCCGCGTTGCGGACCGCGGTTCGGGCTGCCGCCACCGCCGCCATCTCCGCCGCGCAGTTGCAGATGACGGCGAGATCGGCCACCTGCGCGCCGGCAACATCAGCCTGGGCAAGTAGGGCCTCCGCCGGGCCTTGCACCTGTCGGGCCGTCGCCATGATGGCAGCGAGGAGCGCCTCGGCCTCCCGCCCGTCATCCCGATTGGTCGCTCTATCGTTCGTGATCCGGTCGACGATCTCCTGCTGGCGTGCACCCAGGTCTCTCAGGCTGTCGGTCAGCGGCTGGGCGGCGGCGGCCGCCTCCGTCACCCGGTCAGCGCTGCCGGCGACTGTGTCGGCCGACACGGGTGGAATCGTCGTGGCCGGACCGAGCTGGCCAACACGCCCGCCGGCCGCCACAGCACCAACCCTGGGCCGGCTCCGCTCGACCCTGGGCGCGGCGTCAGCCCGCTCCAGGCGGTACAGCCCCGAGGAGATCACCACCGCCGCCAGCGGCAACAGGAGGAACTTGCCCCGTAGCCTCATCGCTCCACCTCCCACAACGTCCGACCGGCACCGCCAGGCACTGCATGCTGACCCACCATCGCCTTCCCGCCTTCCGGCGCAAATGCTATCGCTTCCCAGTCGGTCCCGCGGCGACCGACGGAATACGGCGAGTATGGGATATGGCGGGACCACAGCACAGGGCCGAGGCGGGAGCGGGCTCTACGGACAACACGCCCACCCGATCGCCGCGCCGCACGCGACTCATCGTCGCTACCATCGCCAGCGTCGTCGTTCCTATCGTGTTCATCAGCCTGTACCGGGCGTCGACAGCCGCCCAGGCGGCCACGCAGGCGAAGGCGTCGCTCGAACGGGCCGAGACCAACCTCGCGGCGTCCAGGCTCGACGACGCCCGCACCGACCTCGTGCAGGCCAAAGCACAGTTCACCCGCGTTCGCCGGGAAATGCGGGCGCTGGGCCCGCTGCTCCCCGTCGCCCGCTCCGTCCCCTTGGTCCGCATCCAGGTGCGCGGCGCCAATGCCTTCGCCGAGGCCGGCCTGCTCCTCTCCGACGCCGGCCTGCGCCTCACCGAGACGGCGGAGTCTGTGCTCCATCCCGCCGACCCAGGTGTTGTGGTCGCCAACGCACTGGATCCCCTCCGCTCCATCCAGGTCTCCCTCAATGCCGGCACGCAACTGCTCAACGCGGCCACGGCCAAGGTCGGGGCCCTCGACGGCTACCGGCTCATCGGCCCGCTTGGCAAGGCGCGCACCGAGCTGGTCCGGCGCCTACCCCGCATCAAGGACCGGGCCACGTCGGCCAGCAACGGCCTCTCGGCCATGGTTGCCTTCGCCGGCGGCGACGGGCCCCGGCGCTACCTCTTCCTCTCCCAGAACCCGGCGGAGATACGCCCGACCGGGGGGTTCATCGGCACCTACGGCGTGGTGTCGGCCCGCGAGGGGCGGCTGTCCCTCGAGCGTTACGACTCCATCGAGAGCTGGACCGGGGCCCACCCCCAGGCCTCGATCGCGCCGACAGAGGCGGATTCACCGTTCCCGTTCATCTTGCCCCCATTGCGCCAGAGCTTGGCCAACGTCAACACGGTCCCCGACTGGCCGAGAGTGGCCCAATCGGCCATGGACCTGTGGCAACGCGGCGATGAGACGCCCGTCGATGGCGTGGTGTCGATCTCCACCGGCTTCCTGGCCCGGCTCCTCGGCGTCCTCGGTCCCACCACAATCGACGACTACGGCGAGACGGTCACCGCCGAGAACGTGATCGAGCGCATCGACTTCTACGTCCGCCGACCCGTCGCCAACCGCAAGGACTTCGTCGCCGCGGTGGCCGAGGTCATGCTCCGCCGCCTCATTGCCGCCCCTTCCCCCCAGTGGCCGGCGCTGGCCGCGGCGCTGGGCCAGGGCTTCGACCGCCGGGAGGTGATGGCCTGGTCCGCCGACGCCGCCGTCGGCACCACCCTCCTCCAGCGGGGCTGGGACGGCGCCCTGCCGGAGTCGAGAGGCGATTTCTTCTTCGACTCCCACTTCGCCTTCGAGACCAAGAACGGCCGTGGGCTGCAGCGCACCTACGACCACAACGTGGCCCTGCGCCCCGACGGCTCCGCCCTGGTGACCACCACGATCACCATCGAGAACACCCAGCCCGGTACGGCGCTCAACAAGGACAGCCTCGGCTTCGTCACGGTGTACGGGCCGGCCGGAGGGTCGCTCGACCCGACTTCTGACCCGCCGACCACCGTCGAGCCGTCCCTCGCCGATCACCCGGCCGCCGGGTACTTCCGAGCCGCGCTGCCCCTGAACAAGACAACGCTCAGGGTGGCCTTCGATGTCCCCAACCTGCTGGAGCGGCAGAAGGACGCGACGTGGGCCTACAGCCTCCTGTGGCGCCGGGTGCCCGACCACGCCGGCGATGTTGTGAACCTGCACGTCGATCTCCCGCCCGGATGGAGGT
>JANMRJ010000010.1:0-1493 GCA_031370985.1 Acidimicrobiales bacterium | reverse complement strand
CGAGCTCGATGCGCGCCCGCTTTCGCCGGCGATGGTCGCAGGCCTGGCCGCCCCGACGCGCGGCTGGGAGCGGCTGTACGTCGACCACGTCCTGCAGGCCGACACGGGCGCGGATCTCGATTTCCTGCTCGGCTCGAGCGGCGACCGTGTCGGGCGCGACTCGCACTGACGCCGGCGGTCCGCCGGGCGCAAGCGTCAGTCGTCAGTCGTAGTCGTCCGTCGTTGAAGGCCAGGGCTCCGGATAGCCGGGCGCCCGTTCGCCGTCGGGAACGCGTCGTTCGACTGACGCCGCGGCGCGTGGTGGAGGAACATGGACGAGCGGATCGCTCTCGCAGCCGCGGCCCCCATGCACAGAGGAGTCCGGCCGTGCCGACGCCCCAGACCGGCATCTTTGCCCTCGGCACGATGTCCCATGTCTACCTGGAGTTCGATCTCGAAGCCGGGGTCGATGGCGCCCGCCTCGTGGCCCTCGTCGCTTCGCTTCGTGAGCCCCGGACGACGATCGGCGGGGTCAATCTCGTCGCGGGGTTCCGGCCCGAGCTGTGGGCCCGGGTCGCGCCGGATGCCGCGCCACCCGGCGTCACCGGCTTCGATGCCGATCTCGCCGGTGAGGGCGGCTACACGATGCCAGCGACCCAGCACGACGTGGTCGTGTGGCTCGCCGGAAGCACCTACGACGCGGTCTTCGATGTCTCGCGCGGGGTCGCGGACGCTCTGGCGGGCCACGCCCGGCTGGCCCACGAGATGGTCGGCTGGCCGTACCACCACGATCTCGACCTGACCGGGTTCATGGATGGGACCGAGAACCCGACGCTCGTCGAAGCGGCGACTGTCGCGCTCATCCCGGCGGGCGTTCCGGGCGAGTCGGGAAGCATCCTCCTCCTCCAGCAATGGGAGCACGACGCCGCCGCTTGGGAGGCGCTCGCACGGCCCGCCCAGGAAGCGGTGATCGGGCGGCGCAGGATTGACAGCGTCGAGCTGGATCCGCGCCCCGGGTCGTCGCATGTCGCCCGGACGGACCAGGACCAGCTCGGCCGGATCTTCCGGCGCAACATCGGATACGGGTCGCTGGTCCGGCACGGGACGATCTTCGTCGGCTTCTGCGCCAGCCAATCCGTGCTCCGGGCGATGCTCGAGCGGATGGCCGGCCTCGGCGACGGGATCCGCGACGCGTTGACGCTGTTCACGAAGCCGGTGACCGGCGCCTACTACGTGGTCCCCGCGACCGAGCGATTGACGGCGTTCGGCTCGGCGGACCGGGTCTGAGGAGCTTCCTGTCAGGCCGTCGCGAATGCATCGTCGATCGGGACCGGATAGACCGTTCCGGCCTCATGCAGCCAGCCCCCGAGGTGGAGATGATTCGGATCCATCGACTCCCACCCGTCGGCCAGCCACGCGGCGAGCTCGTGGTCCACGGTGGCCGGAAGGGCAACGATCAGGTCCCGCATCGGGGCGATGAGCAGATGCGGGCCCGGCCCGAAGAACTTCGGCAA
>JANMRJ010001028.1:0-6043 GCA_031370985.1 Acidimicrobiales bacterium | reverse complement strand
CCCCTCCTGGGCACCCACCACCGCCCAGCTGATGAGCAGGTCGTTCCCGCACCCCCTCGATCTCAGCCGGGACAGGCCGGGACAGGTCCACCCCCTACCAGCCGAGCCCCCCGCCCCCACATCGAGCGGGACCTCGGGCCGGAGCTGGGGATGGGGCTGCAGGGCCGAACCCGCTCCTTC
This sequence comes from Acidimicrobiales bacterium, assembly GCA_031370985.1. Lineage (GTDB taxonomy): Bacteria > Actinomycetota > Acidimicrobiia > Acidimicrobiales > AC-14 > CADCTB01. Next base: position 5,863 of record JANMRJ010001028.1, on the reverse strand, counting down.
TGACGAGATGCTCAAGCCATTGGCCCACCCGGTCGATACAAACCCCGACGGCTCGGCGCGGCTCAGCGCGGACGGTGTTGGCGGCGCGCACGGCGCTCTTTGCGGGAAGGGAACCGATGAACCTGAAGAGCCCCGTAGCCGTGGGTGCGCGATCGCGGCGACGTTTCTCGTTGGCCGTCGTGCTGGTGAGCGCGCTGGTGGCCGGTCTCGTGACCGCAGCCGGACCTGCGTCACCGGCCATGGCCCAGACCGCTCCGGCGACCGGGGTGTACGTGCCCCTGGCCCCGGCTCGGATCTACAACACTCAGGTGGCCGCCCAGACCTCCAAGGACGTGCAGGTCACCGGCCTGGGCGGGATCCCCACGACCGACGTGCTGGCCGTGGTCGTGGACCTCACCGTCTACAACAACAACAGCGGGGCGTGGGGGATCCTGTGGCAGGCGGGAACGACCCGGCCCTACCCCGCCTCCAGCATCAACTACGTCCCCGGCCGCGTGGTCACCAACAGCGTCACCACCAAGGTCGGCACCTCCGGCAGTGCGGCCGGCAAGGTCAGCTTCTACACCTGGGAGGCGACCGACATGCTCATCGACGTGGTCGGCTACTACCGGACCGCCCCGGCCGGCGGCGGCGGCTACGTGCCGCTCACCCAGACCCGGATCCTCGACACCGCCGGCGCCAAGATCCCGGCCAACTCCTCCATCGACCGCAAGCTGCGGGGCACCGCCGGCATCCCCGACTCCACCGCCGTCACCGCCGTGGTCTTCAACGCCACCGTCTACGGAGCGGCGGGGCCCGGCCCCCTCACCGTCTGGCCCAGAGGCGTGGCCCGGCCCGACACGTCGGTGATGAACTATTCCCCGGCCACGGCCCGCACCGAGATGGTGACCGCCACGTTGAGCGCCGACGGCTGGATCAGCGTGTGGACCTGGGCGAGCACCGACCTGATCATCGACATCGCCGGCTACTACACCACCGGCTCGAACTCCACGTTCGTACCGCTCACGCCCAAGCGCATCGTCGACACCCGCTACAACGGCACCCGCTACAACAACAACCCAAACTGGGGCATCGGGCCCATCACCCAGTACCTCACGCCGAACACCGCCACGGCCCTCAAGGTCACCGGGACCGGGGGCGTGCCCGAGACCGGGGTGAGCACCGTCATCCTCAACGTCGTGGCCGATGCCGCCACGACGTCCACCAGCTCCCAGATCGGGTTCCTGACCATCTGGGCCAGTGGGGACGCCCAGCCCGGCATCCTCACCATGAGCTACTACGGCGCCGAATCCGCATCCAACCTCGTCATGGCCAAGGTGGGTGCCGACGGGAAGATCAACGTCTACAACTACTACGCGTCCACGGAGCTGATTGTCGATGTCGTCGGGTACTTCACCACTGGCACTGGTCCCGGTGCGCCGACGAACGTGATGGCCGCCCCCGCCAACCAGGCAGCAACGCTGGCGTGGGGTCCTCCGGCCAGCGACGGTGGGACCGCCATCGCCGGCTACCTGGTCAAGGTGTACAAGACCACCCCGACGCTCACCTACGTCAGCGAGACGACGACGTGCGCCACCTGCACCTCGACGACGCTCACCGGGCTCACGAACGGACAGCCGTACCAGTTCGAAGTGCTTGCTCGCAACAGTCTCGGCTACGGGCCGTCGGCTACATCGAACGTCGTCACGCCAAACATGACGACCACCACTAGTAGCTCCACTACGACCTCGACATCCACGTCGACAACATCCACCACTGTCGCCCCGCCCAGAGCTCCGGCAGCGCCCAGGAACGTGTCGGCTAGCCCTGGAGATCGCAAGGTGATGGTGTCATGGACTTCGCCGGTGGGTTCTGAACTCAATGGCTCGACGTTGACCGGATTCACCGTGACGGCGACGCCAGACTGCGTGTGTGCCGCGCATCGGACTGACGACCCGAATGCTACCTCGCTGGTCGTCGATGGGCTGATGAATGGCACGAGCTACTCGTTCCATGTGCGAGCCGAGAGCAGCGCAGGTCCCAGCCCCCTCTCCAGTCCTCCTATCACAGCGGTCCCTACAACACCGATTCCGGCCTTCAAGGTTCTAACCTGGAACGTTGAGCGAGGCTACAAGAACGACAATGCTGCAGTGTTCGCCAACCGAGTTTCTACATCAGGTGCCACGATTGTTGGATTTCAAGAGATTACGGCTGAACTAGCGGCGGCCATTGCTAATGAACTGCAGTGGCCTGCCCCATACTACGTCGAGAGTGACAGAGTCTGTTTTATACCGCTTCCTGTATCTCAGGCCTGTGTTCCCTATGGGAATGCGATACTCAGCCAGTACCCTCTTTCGAATACCGCTAACTGGGAGCTTGCCGCCACGAACGGCGAAGGACAACTCAAGAGATTGCTTCTCCGGGCATCAGTGTCGATGGGTGGTGAGGATGTGTACTTCTACACGACCCACCTCGCGACCCGAAGTAGGGGAACCGTGGAGGAACGTGTTGGTCAGACCGGAGAGGTTCGAGCACGGGTTCAGCTTGACCAGGCTCAAGCCCAACCATTGCGGGCGGTGGTCACAGGCGACTTCAACTCGCGACCTGACGAACGCCCCATCACGGAGGAGATGAACGGCCTATTCACCGACTCCTGGAGGTATGCAAATGGTCCAAATGGTGGTCTTACGGGATGCTTTGCCGACAATGTACCTCCTGGTGAGAATGGCGTGCCGACATGCAGGATTGACTATGTCTTCCTGTGGAAAGACGGGGGATTCATTGCACAGTCGGCTACCGTCGGGCTAAATGAGGGCCTCTCCGATCACTTGTCACTCTCGGTTGGAGTCAAATAGAGCCATGAGCGATCCGCTCTGGTTCTACTGGCCAATAACATTCGCCACAGCCGCTTCCATTGCCGTGGGACGGCTCATAAGAGGACCAGGCGGGCTGGGTCTGGCCGCCGTGGCCGGTGTATCCGTCTTCCTTCCAGTCGTTCCTCTTTGGTTAGGACTGTCAGTCACATGCGACGACGGGACCCACTTCCTTGATTTCAACGCCATCGCACTGGGGGTCGGAGCTGGTGCGGTAGTCGTGTGGCTATATATTGTTTCAAGGCTCTACGGGCTGGCAGGCCAAAGCAGGCCAGAAATCGATCGAAGTGTCCTGACCATGTTCGCTGGTATTCTCGTCGGGTTGGGAGTGGAGTTCCTGGCATCCACAATCTCCGTCGAGACATACTGCGGTCGGTCAACCACCGGGATGCTTGTGCAGCTTGTAGTGGCGGCACTTGTCTCTATCGCTGCAGGCGTCACGTGGTCTCGTTTAGTTAGGCAGGTGATTCTATGACCGAGGCGCCGGCCGCTGTTCGGGAATGGGCTGAGGCCATGCGGGCGACGATGTACCCGGTGCTCGACCGGCTGCGGGAGGCGAGGCGGAGCGGAGAGCAGCGCTGGCTGAAGCACAGCTCGACATCCTGTGGCGGGAGGCGGCACGGACCGAAGGAGTAGCGCTCAAGTCATAGGCTCCTGTGCGGGGCGTCGCGGGTTCCGTCCTGACCCGACCCCCGACAACTGTACGAAACGGGGGTCAGCCGCCCCGATGTCGCGAGTACGGCCGGCCTCTGAGGCCGGCCGACCTCCATGGTGGGCGCCGCGGCCGGATGCCCGAGCAGTCATGGGCCGCCGCGGTCCTGCGCTGGCGCTACGGCCCTCGCTCGGCTCTGAGGGCCATCCCTTGGGCGCTCTCGGCGGCGGAGCCCGGCCCTCAACAACAGGCTCCGTGGGAAGTGGACCCGGGGCTGGTTTCGGCGGTCCCCCTGGTACCACCGAGGACACATCGGCGCGCCTCGTGGCTCCTGCGGTCGTACGGGTGTTCGTTTTGAGCGGAACCTCTGTCCCCAAGCGCCTTGAAATGCTGAGGCCGTGAACCTCGACCTGCAGCCCGCCACTCCCCCCACTGCCGGCGACCCTCGACGAGCTGGTGGCCGAGGGCCGGGTTCCTGGCCGCGGCCGAGTCCGAGGGCACCGGCGCACCTACGCCACCGACCGGCGGGCGTTCGTGTCCTGGTGGAAACTGAGCTGAGGTGGCCGCCCTCTACCTCGCCGACTTCGCCGGGACGACAAGGCCTCCATGATGGTGCGCTGGGCGGTGGTCTCGCCGCCGCCGGCGTCCCACCGCCCCGACGCTTCGGCCGCGGCCAGCGTGGCGGTGCACAGGCCGCCGGCGATCGCCGCCCGGTGCAGCCACGCGTCGAGGTCGTAACCACCGTCGTCCTCCATCCGCCGACGGACCTCGGCCGGCGGCGAGACCTCGGCCAGCAGGGCGCGCACTCGGGCCCGGAGCGGGTCTTGGGCATCAGGCTCGACGAAGGTCATCGGGGCATACTCGCGTCCATGCCGCTGCCCTACGAAGATGCGCAGGTCCGGATCACCAAGGTCGTGGTCGGGCCGATGGTCAACAACGTCTACTTCGTCCGCTGCGTAGCGACCGGCGAGTCGGTGATGGTCGACGCGGCCGACGAGCCCCAGGTGCTCCTCCCGCTCTGCGACGAGCTGGCGGTCGGCGACGTGCTCACCACCCACGGCCACGGTGACCACATCCAGGCCGTGCCGGCGGTGCGAGCCGCCGGCCACCGGGTGGGGATCGCCGAGGGCGACGCCCACATGCTGGCGGCGCACGACTTCGTGATCGCCGACGACGAGGTCATCGAGGTCGGCCGCCTCCGCCTCCACGCCCTCCACACTCCCGGTCACACGCCGGGCTCGACCTGCTTCACCATCGAGGGCTCACCGGTGCTGTTCTCCGGCGACACCCTGTTCCCCGGCGGGCCGGGCGCCACCCGAAGCAACGCTGTCAACTTCGCCACCATCATCCGGTCCATCGAGCAGCGCCTCTTCACCCTGCCCGACGACACGATCGTCCTGCCCGGCCACGGCGACGACACCACCATCGGCACTGAGCGCCCCCACCTCCAGGAGTGGGTCGACCGGGGCTGGTAGCCAAGCGCCGCATTCGGTGCCCGCGTCCGGCTATCCGACGGGTTTCGTCAGCCTTGCCCCTTATTCGACGATAAACTCCCCGAATAGACCCACTAACTGGCGAAAAATGCTACGTCGGAGGGGACCGAGCATGGCAGCCGACGAGATCATCTTCGCCAATCGGACGGACTCGTCGCGCATCGCTCGCAGCCGAAGCCGAGGCGAGCTGAGGCGGCTTGGTACCTTCCGTCCTCCCCTGTCGAGTCACTCGGAGTCCCGCATTTCTTCATCGCCGAGAGAAGGCGTCGTATCGTTTGGTACGTGTGCAATCTCAACCCTGCTGGCTACAGAACGTGGCTTTTCGCTAGCTGATACCTCGCTGTCAGGCTCAGTGATTGATCCGTAGTGTATACTCTTTCGATAGGGTAATTCGCTCCTTCCAGTCACAGCTTCGAGTTCAACGGGTTTGTACGTGCGTGCAATCCGCTGGTCGTGCGAAAGGAGGTAGGGCTGGAGCGCCGTTACAGTCTCCGACCGAGGCGTAAAGAGAAATATGAAACCTAACTTCGATGCGCGAGAAGAAATCGCCAAGGCGTTCCTTCATGTAGTCAACGAGTTGATCGAACGTTCTCTGAGTGCCGACGATGTCGTCCATTACAAGAACGCGGATCGGCCTCGGCTCAGTATTGGTATTGGGCGAGTGTCCGTCATCGCTGCGGCCGGGACCAGGATCGGTTTGTGCTGTGGCATTATCCGGGTGATTTGTAGGCCGCGGCTTATCTGAGCTGACTAGTTGAAGAATGACGTCTTGGTCAACCAAAGCATTTTTGACCGCGTTGTCGAAGTACTGGTCCTTGCTCCTTTGAGCCCATAGTCCGACGAGCGGAACATCGTTCTTGTAAACA
>JANMRJ010001221.1:0-3343 GCA_031370985.1 Acidimicrobiales bacterium | reverse complement strand
CACGACTCGCTCGAGGGCGTCGATCTCACCGGCCAGGCGGTCGCGACCGGCGGCCGTGATCCGGTACGGGCGGCGTCGATCATCCGCGTCGAGCGGCTCGATGAGCCCACTTTCCTCGAGCCGCGCGAGCGCGCCGTAGAGGGTGCCAGGGCCAAGCCGCGCGCCCCCGAACGCGGCGATGTCCTCGACCATCGCGTAGCCGTGGCGCGGTCCGGCGGCCAGGCTGGCCAGGATCAGGAGGCCGGGATCGCGCGCGGCGCCCCGGGTCGTGTCGCGTTGCATCGTTCTACGTTAGATCGTCCGACGTACTACGTCAAGGCCGAGCCCGAATCAGCGCCCCGCGACGGCTCCGCGGCAGCGCAGGATCGCTGCAACCGACAGGTCGGCGTCGGCATCGGTTGTGCTCCAGTTCGACACCGAGATCCGCATCGCGGCCATTCCGTGCCATGTCGTCCCGCCGAGCCAGCACGTCCCGTCGGCCTGGACCGCGGCGATCACCTCGCGGGTGAAGGCGTCGATCGCCGCCTCGTCGGCACGGTCACCGGGCCCGGCTGGCGGCGGGGCGAACCGGACGAGGACCTGGTTGAGGACGACGTCGTTGAGGATCGTGACGCCAGGAGCGTCACGGAGGCCGTCGGCCATCCGCCGGGCGATCGCGCAGCCGCGCTCGATCATCTCCGCCAGGCCGTCACGACCGAGCGACCGGAGCGCCGCGTAGATCGCGAACCCGCGCGCCCGGCGCGACGACTCGGCGACCCAGTTGTACGGGTCTCGCTCTGCCCCAGCCGTCTCGACGTAGTACGCGGCACCGAGGGTCATGGCGTTGTGATGCGCAGCCGCGTCGCGGACGATCGCGATCCCCGAGTCGTACGGCACGTTCAGCCACTTGTGGGCGTCGGTCGTCCACGAGTCGGCGTCGGCCAGACCCGCCGTCAGATGGCGCAGCGCAGGCGCGGCGGCCGCCCACAGCCCGAACGCGCCGTCGACGTGCAGCCAGGCGTTGGGCAGCTCGCGGACCGCGGCGACGATTTCGGGGAGCGGGTCGAATGCGCCCGTGTTCACGTTCCCGGACTGGGCGCAGACGAGGACCGGCCGATCGTGCAGGCCGGCGAGGGTCTCGCGCAGGGCGTCGGGCCGCATCCGGCCCTGCTCGTCGGCGGCGACCCGATGGACCCGGTTCCGGCCGAGCCCGAGCATCTGGAGCGAGACATGGATCGTGACGTGGGCCTCGGCGCCGACCACGACGGACAGCTCGGGCGCGCCCTGGAGCCCGTCTTCCTCGACGTTCCAGCCGAGCCGTTCGAGGGTCCGATGGCGGCCGGCCGCCAGGGCCGTGAACGAGGCCATCGTCGCGCCGGTCGAGAACCCGACCGACGAGTCGGCCGGGAGCCCGAACAGGTCGATCAGCCAGCCGGCGGCGACCTCCTCGGCGACCGAGGCCGACGGCCCGATGGCATACAGGCCCGCGTTGTTGTCCCAGGCGCTCGTCAGCCAGTCCGCGGCCAGCGCGGCCGGCAGCGAGCCCCCGATGACGAACCCGAAGTAGCGCGGGCCGGCGCTCCCGATCAGGCCCGGGTCGGCGATCGTCGCGAGGTGGTCGACGACCTCGCCGGCCGCCTCACCGCGATCGGCCAGGGGTCCGCCCATCGTGGCGACGAGCTCGTCGTGGCTGGCGGTCGCCCGGACCGGTCGCGTCGCGAGCCCCTCGAGGAAGTCGGCCGCGAGGTCGGCGGTCTGGCGGAGCAGGGCTCGATGATCAGGCACGGGCCCACGACCCCTTCACTCCCCGCGCGGCGGGCCGTGCGGAGCGTCTTCGCGGTTTGGTCAATGACAACGAGACCAGCATCAGCTCATTCACCTTTCGCTCGAACTCGGGGACCGTTGCTTCCGGGATCGTCACGCACACCTCGCGAAGCGCGGTTTCGAGCTGGTACCAGAGGTCACCCTTGCGAACCTCGTACAGCGGGAAGCGCGAGTTGATCACGACCCGTCGGACGCCGTCCTCGACGACCATCGCGCTGCGAAGGCGCGGATCGAGGGCCCGGACCACGACCTCGCCGATGCCTCGGCCGGCACCCGATCCGCCTTGACGCGGCGACCGCGGAGCGCGGCCGGCGTCAGTCTCGTCCGCGCTGTTGTCATTCGAGACGTCCTCATTGATCGGGCCGGCTTCGTCGTCGACGCGGCGGGCCGCGGCCAGGGTCAACTGGCCGTCCCGACCCTCCCCGGCGCCGGTCCCTGCATCACTTTCGAACAGCTTGCCCGATTCGAGCAGGCGCAGCGCCCGGGCGAGGATCCGGCGTACCTGATCGGCGGTCCGGAGTGCCCCGGGAGCTACCGCTGAGCCTTCCTCGCGCATCAGGCGTCGAACGATCGGTGTCAGAAGTCGATGCAGGCGCGCCTCGGCCGCCAGCCACTCCGGGCTGTCGCGATCGACATCGCTCTTGTTCATCGTCACCGGAACGTGCGGCAGCTCCACCTCTCCGACGAGCCGGTTGAGCGCCAGGTGGACCGCCGGCCCCGGATGGCCGAACCAATCCGGCGCACCGACCAGCCGGCCGAGGTGATAGACGCGGAGCCCGGAGTCGAGCGACGGGGGTGGCGGATCCGCCAGCAACCCGTACCAGCCTCGGACCATTCGTCCGCCGCCTCGCACGGAGAACTCGTGGCGCTCGACGACTGGCCAGTCCGGCGGACGGACAGGCTCCCGGTTGATCGTGATCGCCACGCCGCTCCCGAGGAGCGGCCGGTAGACCTCCGCCAGACGGCCCGGCAATCGCCGTGCGTCGACCTTCCGATCGACCTCGCCGATCTCGATCCGGACGTAGCCAAGGCCGCGCTCGACGGGCTTGGAGCGCTCGCGCAGCTCGTAGGTCCGGAGCCTGCTCCGGTCGCGGTACGCCTCGTCCTCGAAACCGATCGCCCGCTCGTCGCCGGGTCGTGACGCGAGCACCGAGAACCTGTTGCCGAGGTGACCGATGGCGGCCTTCCCGCCCTGACCGTAGCGCCCGATCCTGTCGCCGGCCCGCTTCCGCGAACCGCCCCAGCGGAGGTAGTCGCGCTCCAGCTCCGCGGCTCCCATCCCTGTTCCGCCGACGACTGTCAGGCCGATCGTCCCGGGGCGGACGACGAGATCCACGCGCAGTGGCACGTTCTCGATCCGCGAATCGATCGCGTTGTCCACCAGCTCCAGGACGGCGTCGCTCGCGGAGCGATAGTTGGCGAACAGCGACGCGGTCAGGCGCGGGTCGATCCGCTCGCGCACGACGCGGACGGTCACGGAGCGGACCCCCGATCAGCCACCGGTCCGACCGTTTCGGCATCAGATGCAGAGCATCGTCGC
>JANMRJ010001220.1:0-3598 GCA_031370985.1 Acidimicrobiales bacterium | reverse complement strand
TCGAACAGGGCCTCGGACGCGCTGTGGCTCTCGAGGATCTGGATGTTGTGGGTGAGCTGGTCCTGGTTGTCGTAGGTGATCTTGAAGGCCTGGCTGGCGGGAGCGGCCAGGCAGTCGGTATTGAACTTCGAGCCGCTGGCGGTGAGGGTCAGCGTCGTCCCTGAGGGCGAGCAGTCCGATGTGACGCTGCCGGCGTGGTCCTTGTGGTCGGCCCCGCCCGTGACGCCGCCGCCGGACCCGCCGGCCAAGGGGTCGGTCTTGTCGCTGCTACCGCCGCAGCCCACCAGGAAGAGCGCCGAGACGGCCGCGAGGGCGATGAGCTTTCGCATGGGAGGACCTCCTGGTCACGCCGTGGTCAGCTGCGACGCGGTTGCATCTTACCGAGCGATGGTGCTGCCGAACTCCGGGTCGCGGGCCCTATGGGTGGCGGGCTCAGGGTTCTCCCTGATGTTGGCGAAGCCATTGACCCGAGCGCCTATGCGATGCTGGGCGTTGTGCCGGCGCCGTCGTATTCTCGACGTAGGTTCCTCGCCCTGGCCGGAGCGGGGTCGGCGGGGCTGGCCCTGGCATCCTGCGGCAGCTCGGGCAAGAAGGCCACGCCGGTGCCCGCCACCGGGGCCGAGGTCGTCGCCGCCGAGCAGGCTCGCCGGCGCTCCGGGGCTGTCGTCCGGGATTTCTCCCTCGTTGCCGCCCCGATGATGGCGGACCTCGGCGGCGGCCTCAATGTTGCCACCTGGGGTTACGGCGGCAGGCTCCCGGGCTCGGAGCTCCGGGTCAAGGCCGGGGAGGTGGTCAGGGCGAAGTTCACCAACCAGTTGCCCGAAGCCACCACGATCCACTGGCACGGCATCAGCCTGCGCAACGACATGGACGGTGTGCCGGGCATGACCCAGGAGGTCGTGGCTCCCCATGGCACGTTCGACTACGAGTTCACCGCCCCCGACCCGGGCACCTACTGGCTCCATCCCCACGTCGGCCTGCACCTTGACCGCGGCCTGTACGCGCCCCTCATCGTGGACGACCCTGCTGAACCCGGGCGCTACGACCGCGAGTACGTCGTGGTGCTTGACGACTGGACCGACGGCATCGGCCAGGCGCCCGACGCCGCCCTCGAGGATCTGAAGGCGGGCCGCGGCCCCCACGCCGAGCATCGCAAGGGCGGCGGGCCGCACAGCGACGCGCTCAACAGCGCCGGCGGCGATGTCAGCTACCCCCTCTTCCTGATCAACGGCCGCCAGCCGGGCGCGCCGGCGGAGTTCGAGGCCAGGAAGGGTGAGCGGATCCGGTTCCGGATTATCAACGCCGCGGCCGACACGCCGTTCCGGGTCGCATTGGCCGGGCACCAGATGACGGTGACGCATGCCGACGGGTTCCCCGTCGTGCCAGTGACGGTCGACACGATGATGATCGCCATGGCCGAGCGCTACGACGTGACGGTCACCATCGGCGGCGACGGGGTCTTCCCCCTCATGGCGATCGCCGAGGCCAAGGCCGATGAGGCCATGGCGATTGTGCGTTCCGGTGCCGGCGCGGTCCCCGACTCGGGCGTCCGCCCACCCGAGCTCAACGGGAAGATGCTCCAGCGGGCCGACCTGGTGGCTGCCGAGTCGGTGCGCCTCCCCGAGGGTCGCCCCGACCGCACCTACAAGATCGCCCTCGGCGGCGGTGGGGACGGGTACATCTGGACCCTGAATGGCAAGCCCCACGGGAAGAACAAGCCGTTGGAGGTCCGCCAGGGCGAGCGTATCCGGCTCGACTTCGAGAACACCACCACCATGTTCCACCCGATGCACCTGCACGGGCACACCTTCCAGGTAATCAACCCGGGGGGCGGGGCCGGCGCCCGCAAGGACACGACGATCGTCCGCCCGAAGGAGCCGGTGTCGGTGGAGTTCGTGGCCGACAACCCGGGCCAGTGGATGGTCCACTGCCACAACAACTATCACCAGATGGGCGGGATGATGCTGACCATGTCGTACGTCACCGACCGCGCCCTGACCTCGGCGGAGCGGGCGTCGCCCCTCGGTCTGGTGTGCGACTGGTTGTCGCCGACCGTCGGCTGATCCTCGGCGAACCCCGCGTCAGCTCACGTCTGCTGACGCCCGGTCCGTCGGCGCGATCGCCGGTGGCGGTTCTTGGCGCCGGCCCCGGGTGGCCACCGCCCCAACGACGAGCAGGAACCCGACCTGGGCCGCCTCACTGGCCTCGCCGACGGCCACGGCGCGACCTCAGACGACTGCCCGCCGCCTCCGACGCCTGTGCGTTCCCGCCTCGACGGCGGCCATGGCGCTCGTGCTGGCGACTGACCTGAGGGCCAGCGGCCTTGCGGCCCTCAACATGTCCGACATCGACAAAGACGGAGGTGGCGTCCTCTTCGGCGGGCACCACCGTCTCACCGTGCCTTCCTATGCCCGCAGCCTGGTGCGGGCCCTGCTCGTCGAGCGGACGGCTGCCGGTGCAGGCCCCGCTGACGCCCTGTTCGTCGACCCACGAGGAGGACAGCGGATGGCGACCGAGGGCATGCGGACCATCCTGAGGAAGCTGTGCTGGTCCACGGCCATCGCCGTCGGCCTACTGGCGGGGGAGCGGTCACCGACCCGCGCCGCGCACTGGCTCTCGGAGCGCCGACTGGCCGTGATCCCGATAGCGGATCTCCCTTGTCAATGAACGCCGGGGCGATCGCCGAGCGATGCAGGCAGCTCGGGCTCGACGCCCATGCCCTGGCACGACAAGCGTCGGTCGACCCGTTCTTCCTCATCGACCGCCTGGGCCACAGGGGAGCAGCGGGGCTACCCATCGGCCTCTTGAAGTTCCTGAGCAGGGCGCTGGGGCTGGGGATCGACGAGATGCTCGCCAGCCCCGCGTACGACCACGACCACTTGGGCGATGACGTTCGCGTCGAAGCAGTGCTGGGTGTCGCCGGCAGCTTGAGCCGGGATGATGTCGCCCACGTCTTCGGCTGGAAACTCGACCGGGCCGAACGAGCCCTCGCTGGCCTGGAGGCCCGACTACGCCCGACGGGCACGCGGCTCCTCCACGCCGGCCCGAACGCCTACCGGCCCGAACGCCTACCGGCTCGGGCCGGCGCTGTCGGTGTTGTCCCGCCACGACCAGCAACGTGCCCGCCGGCGAGAGTCCTACCGGGCGAAGCTCGAACCTGACGACGCGGCCGTCCTGCGGTCGATCACCCGGGGCTGGGTCGACAAGCGCCACTGGGACGATCCGACAGTCCGCGTGATAGTTGACCGGCTCACGGACGCTGGCCTCATCTCCGATGCCGGCGATCACTTCTCGGTCCCAGCCGAAGTTGCCTTCAGCCTCCGCCTGCACGAGCCGACCCACTGACATTCCGGTGTCGTTTCCACTGACACGACCGTGTCGCCGCCACTGACAAAACGTGTCGTTTCCACTGACATTGTGGTGTCGTCTTACAGTTTTTGTGCCGGCCCGATCAACGCGTCGGGGCGAGTTGACATAACCAGCATTATGGGCGGGCCTGGGGAGTGGCGAAGCCCTCACCGTCTCGGGCCGTGGCCGCCGGGGCGACATCGGCAAGCTGCGCTCCTCGCCGCTCGCTCCGCCGGCGGGTCGCTGGGCC
>JANMRJ010001200.1:0-1364 GCA_031370985.1 Acidimicrobiales bacterium | reverse complement strand
CGACCCTGAAGACCTCACCAGCGAGGTGTTCCTCGGCGCCTTCTCTGTCATCGGCTCGTTCGAAGGCGGCGAGGTTCAGTTCCGGGCATGGCTGCTGACCATTGCCCACCGGCGCCTGGTCGACTACCGGCGCCGAGCGGCGGTGCGCCCACGGACTGCGAGCGCCGAGGCCGCATGGCTCGACCAGGTCCACGGTGGCGATGCCGAGGAGGACGCACTGCGGGTACTTGAGCTCGAGGACGTACGCCAGGTGCTCGAAGGTCTGACCGAGGACCAGCGCCAGGTGCTTCTGTTGCGGATCATCGGGGAGCTCACCGTCGATCAGGTGGCCGGGGCCATAGGGAAGCCGGCCACGGCCGTGAAAGCGCTGCAGCGGAGGGGCCTCCAAGCACTCCGACGGCAATTGGCGACCGAGAGGGTATCGCCGTGAGCCGTTCGCACGATTATACGGATGACATGTCTGATGACCTCTCCGAAGACGACGTCGAAGCCCTTCTGGCCGGTCGCCTCACCTCGGGCCGTCGGGAACTCAACGACGTGAGCCGCATCATCGGCAAGGTGCGGGCTGCTTCCTTGTGCCCGGTGCCGGCACCGTCACCAGCGTTGCGGGCCATGATGCTCGGAGCTCGACCTTCATGCGAACCGTCCGCTCCGGTGGTGGTCGCACCGTCACCATTCATGAGCAGGCTGTCGTCCCGGCTCGTGATCGCCACCGCCATTGCCTCGATCGGACTGACGGGCGCGGCTGCCGCCGACCTGCTTCCCGGGCCGGTCGGGAGGGCGGTCGTGGCCGTGGTGGAAGGGGCGACGCCTTTCCAACTTCCGCATGCATCTGCCCGCCCCCAGCGCGGACTGGTCGGTGAGCAGACGCCGGCCCGGCCGACGCCGGCCGACCCGCCCCCGCGCGTACCCATTTCCCCTCCGGTGAACAACTCTGCCGACATGTCCAGCCGCATGCCGGCCGCAGAGCTCGCCAAGTTGCCGATCGAGGTCCTGCGGACCCTTCCGCCTGGAACCCTTGATCGCCTTCCGACTGAAAGCCTGAGCCGCCTGCCGACCGAAACCTTGCGTTCCTTGTCGACCGAAACCCTCAACCGGTTGCCGGCCGAGATTCGCTGCGCACTGCCCACAGACCTTCTGAGCCGGCTGACTGCTGAGGGGTGCCGGCCTCCATCGCCAGCTCCTGGCCTGCTTCCCACCATCGTTCGCTGAGTGGCTCCAGGGGTGACCAGTGGACGGACGGAACATCGTGGGGCCGGGATTGTCGAGAACTGCGGTCGTTCTGCGGGAGTGGTGGAAGACGAGCACCACATCAACCTCGTGTGTTGCTGTTCTCTAGCTCACTTCGGCGAGGTCGTGTCGTG
>JANMRJ010001183.1:0-5408 GCA_031370985.1 Acidimicrobiales bacterium | reverse complement strand
CTCCAGCCGGCGTCGCCGGGTGCCTCCCTGTCGGCGAACTGGCTGCAGTTGACCGTTCCGGCGCGGCTTGCCGCAGCCAAATCGGTCAGTGGTTCAGTAGCTGGCTCGGGACCACGGTGACGGGGAACGGGAGAGTCGCCTCGTAGGCCTCGTCGCCGGCGACGCTGGCGTGCTCCACGTAGTGGCCGTCCTCCAGGTGCAGCACGGTCAGTCGGGGTTCGACGGGGTCGACCAGCCAGTACGCGGCCACGCCGGCCGCCTCGTAGACCAGGCGCTTCGTCCCCTCGTCGAACCGGCGGGTGCTGGGGGACCTGACCTCCACGACGAGGATGGGGGCGACCTCGAGCCGGGCCGGCGTCAGGTCGGCCTTTCGAGCCACGAGCAGGTCGGGGATGAGGACCGTCGTCGATGAGAAGCGGATGTCGAACGGGCCGACGACCACCTCGAGCCCGGCCACGCAGGCGTGATGCAGGAGGAGGACGAGCCCTGTAATGCACCGCTGGTGGTCGAGGATCGGCGAAGGACTCACGACGAGCATCCCGTCGATGAGCTCGTAGCGCCGGCCGTCGTCCGGCGTCTCGAGGAGGTCGTCCTCGGTGAAGGGAGCTCCTTCCACCGGCTCTGTGACCACGGGGACCGGGTGTACGTGGGCCATTGGCGCCACCTACGGGGCGGGGGTGGTGAAGGTCTGGCCCGGGAGGATCAAGTCTGGGTTGTCGCGCTGCACGAGCTCGGAGCGGTTGGCGTCAATGAGGCGGTGCCAATAGGGCACGATCTCAGCATCAGTAGGCGCATGTCTCGTGTGCTCGGTCAGGACGCGCTCGGCGATCGACCAGAAGCACTCGCCGGGACGGACGGTCCACCGACCTGCCGATCCAGCCGGTGCCACGTCCGGCACGGTGGCGCGGGCCCGGGGTGCAACCGCTTCGGCGGGGCCTAGCCGGTGCATGGTGACGGTGGCCGGCGGGACCGCAGTCGTCGATGTCGATGTCGATGTCGATGTCGATGTCGACGTCGTTGTCGGGGCCTGCTGTACCGCCTGGGCGGCGGCCACCGGCACGCGCAGCGCCGGCGCGGCCACGGCGAGCACGCCTGAAGCAGCCAACCCCATGGTCATGGTGCCCGCGAGCATCCGGCGGATCGGCCCGATCGTGAGACGGTCGGTGACCCGGACCAGCGATACCGCCCCGACGAGACGGAGCAGGGCTCCGGCGAGGGTGGCCATCACCACGTACCAGAGGGCGGCCTGGGCGACGAGCCGTAAACAGGCGAAGCCGGCGGTGACCGCCCCTCTGGTCTCCAGCCAGGCCGCCCACCGGGCGGGTTCACCCAGGGGCGGGCCGGCGAGCGATCCCCGTCCCGCCCAGCTCAGCACGTACGCAGTCAGCGTCAGCCCGGCGACCCATGCCAGCGACCCGACCAGGCGGCGCACCCTCATGGCTGGAGCCGGGCGAGGCGTACGACCTCGGCCGTGCCCGTCGCTCGCTCAATGACCACCTCGTGGCAACCGTCGCGGTCGATGTCGGCGGCGCGCAGCGCCAGGCCCCCCTGGACGCGGGCGGCGACGGTGGCGGTCAGGTCCTGGCCGGGGACCGCCCAACCTCCGAAGCGGAACACCTCGCCGGTGGACGGACGGAAGAGAACGAGGGTGCGGCTTCCCTGGCACGCCCAGTCACCGGTGGCCATCTGGTCGCCGGCCTGGCCGATCGACCACCGCATGCCGGCCGCATCCAGCACGCCGTCGGCGTAGCGGAGCCCGTCGGGGCAGCCGTCCCCGTCGACATCGGCCTGGAGGACCGCAGTCACCGGCAGACAGTCGCCCCGCCGAGCGATCGCCGTGATGGAGACGGTCGTCGGCGTCGCCGGCGCCGGCCTCGTGGCGGGCGTCGAGGCCGGGGTCGACATCGAGGTGACCGGCCGGGCCCGAGTCGTGGTCGGGCCCGGCTCGGTCATCTCCGGCGGGGCGACGAACTCCGCCGCCGGCGCTGGCGGTGTGGTGGACCCCGCCAGCACGATCGCCGCCCCGACCACGACGACGGCGGCGACCGCCCCGGCGACGATGCCAACCTTGGGCCGGCGGCCCGTGCCAACCTGGGGCCGGCGGCCCGTGCGCCCAGCCCGGTCGGGGCCATGCCGTAAGGCGGCGAGGGGGTCGGCCGCCGGCGTCGGCGGCCTCGCCGCCGGCCGGGGTTCGAGGGCCCGGGGCAGGCGGGCCGCGGGGACCCCGTGGTGGATCGACTGCGCGAGGACCCGGGCGGAAGGCCGGCTCGACACGTCCTCCGACGTGGCCTCGTCGGCCACTCTGGCCAGGACGTGGCCGGCCGGCGGGTCAGGCACCAGGAAGCGGGCCAGGGCGCCGATGGCGAAGATGTCGACGGCCGGGTGCAGCTGGTCGGCATCGTCCCGGGCGGGGTCGGCAAAGGCACGCGGGACTGGCGTGCCCGGTCCCACCGGCTGGCCCACCCGCCCGCCGTAGCCGAAGCCGCAGAGGATCGGCCGCCCACCCGGCCCTACGATGACGTGGGCCGGTGAGACGGCGCCGTGCACCAGGCCGAGCTCGTGGAGGTCGGCGAGGGTGCTGGCCAGGGCGGCGAGCAGCCCGGCGCTCTCCTCGATCGGGAGTCGGCCGAGCTGAGCCAGCACCGGGCCGTCGACGTGGGCGGTCAGGAGGATGGCGCCCACGCCGTGGCCCTCGACGCCGACCAGCTCGACGACACCCGGATGGCGAGCGGCTTCGAGCTGGTCGGCCTCCCGTTGCAGCCGCGCCGCCTCCTCGGCGTTGCCGGCCACTTTGGCCATGACTCGCCGTCCGGCGGCATCCGTGGCGACCGACGTTCGCTCTGGCATCGGTCGTCACTCTAGCCCTTACTTCACGTGGTTTCAATACCTTTCAGCAACTTGTGCCGGCGGCGCGAGGCGACGCCACCGACTGGGCGTGGACGGCGACCTGCCCGCTCGACCCCGGCATGGCTCGACCGAACAACTGGTCCACTCGCGACGACGCTGTGACTCGGACCGTCCAGGCACAGCCGGCGGTCCGGGGGGGCACGGCCTCGGCCTGCACGCTCAGGTCGTGGTGGCGGGACTGGTCGATCAGGGCGCGGATGCGGGCGACGGCGACATCTGCGACCGCCGATGACGAAAGCTCCACCCGGTTGCCTCGGTAGAAGGACCGGTCGGAGAGGGCTTGGGTGGCGGCGTCGTTGGCCGCGGCGGCTGTGGCGTTGACGAGCTCGCGCTGGCCCAGGAAGGCGATGGCGCTGTCGACAGTGACAGCGGCCAGCGCCACCATGATGAGCAGAGCTGCTGGGAAGAGCAGGAGGGTGCTCCCTCGCTCCCCCCGCTCCGTGCGGAGCTCAGGCGGCCGACGCACAGCCGTGGACCGTTCGGGGCACGCCGGTCCGGTAGGGGTCGACCACCTCGGCGTAGCGGGCGGTGGCGGTGAAACCGGATCTGGAGCCGCCGAGCCACGGGACGTGGATGGCGGGGATCTGGTAGCTGGCCTGGAACCGGACCGTCTCGCAGCGGGCGAAGGTGGCGTCGAGGGCGGTCAGTACGAGCTGGTCGGGGTCTCGCCCCGCGCCCTTGATGGCCGAGCGGGCCGCGGCGTCGGCCTGGGCGAACGGGTCAGCGCCGGCCGGCGCCTCCACGAAGGCCCTCGTCGCCTCCCGGGCCGCGGCCGACACGGCCATCTTGGCGTCGATGACTGCCCATGCGTTGGCCACGAACAGGGCGCCGACGACGAAGGTAAGCAGTCCGAACGGTATGGCCTCGATGCCGGCCACCTGCCCCGATTCGTCCCGTCGCACCCGTCTCACCGGAACCGTTCCACTCGGATGCGGATGGTGCGGTCAAGCTTGTCGAGGGCCGCCGGCCCGGCCACGACAGGCAACAGGACGCTCGGGTTGTCGGACTGGACTCGCAGGACGACCTCCTCAGCCGTCGTCCCGCTCCAGTCGAAGGTGACCCGGCTGGCGTAGCGGCCCAGGGCCTGGCGGGCCTGCTCCTCGGCCTCGCCGGTGTAGCCCGGCCCGCCGTTGCTCCCGGCCACGCGCCGGGCCGCGTCGTAGGACACCGCGGTCACCACCGACGCCGCGTACAGGTTGAACAGGACCTGCACGGCGAAGAGCAGCATCACGAGGAAGACGGAGAAGCCCATCCACATGGAGATAGGCCCCCCGCCCCGCTCGTTCATCGTGATGTCCTCGTCGCCTCCGGAGCGGCTACGGCGCGCCGATGGTGTTGATCTGGTTGGTGGTCTTGGTGCTGGCGTTGCCCCAGATGGCCTGGAACCCAACCCACATGACCGCGCCGAGCGCGGCCATGATCAGCACCGCGATCGCTGTCGATATGACGCCCTCGCCGGCCTCGTCCTTCACGATGCCGACCGGGAGGTTCCGGGTCCAAACGTAGACCCGAAGCATGATGTCCATCACGTGCTCCTTTCGAGTTTCATGTTGCAGAGAAGAGGCTGAGCGCCTCCATGAAGGGGACGGCGAGAAAGATCACCCCGGGGACCAGCGCGGCCACCGTGACGGGGATCCACACCTGTTGCGCGCGACGCTCGGCCGTCTCGATCAAGCGACGCTGGGTGTCCTTGCGGATGGAACGGGCTTCCTCGGAGATAAGGCGCCCGAGGTCGGACGCCTCTCGGTTGAGGGCCAGCACGGGCAGGAGGCGGTGAAGCGCCTCGACGTCGGCCACCTCGGCCCACTCCCGCAGTGCCTCGACCTCGGTCAGGCCCTGCCGGATCCGGCCACCGACCCGGGAGAGGTCGCGGGCGACGTTGCCGCCACCCCGATTGGCGAGCCGGTTCAGGGCAGCGCCGAGCGAGTAGCCGGCGGACAGCAGCATGGCCAGTTGCTCGGCCACCACCGGGAGCTCCAGGTTGAGCCGCCGGCGCCAGGCGTCGGACGCGGTCGCCACCTGCTGCTCGGGGACGAGGAAGCCGAGCAGCGGCCCGCTCACGATGAACAGCAGGGCGACGGCCGCCGGCGGCCGCACGGCGATGGCCAGAAGGGCGCCCGTCCCGAGGCCGGCGACGCCCCAGCCGACCTGACGAACCCGGAAGCCGGTCACGTCGTCGGTGGAGTGGATCCGCTCGAGCCGGGTGCCGAGCTCCTCGCTCACGCCGAAGAGGCGGGCGAGCCGCTCGCCGAGGGTGCGGCAGAGAGGTCGCACGATGTCGCGGAACGACTCGACGGAGAGGATGGCGCCGCGGCGGCCGGACCCACCCATCCCGGCCGGGCTGTAGGGGCGGAGCCTCTCTAGGAGGGGCGGCCGGGAGAACCACCGCAGCCGCGACAGCACCAGCGTCGTGCCGACCCACAGGGCGAGGCCGCAGAGCACGGCGAGGCGGATGCGGTCGACATCAGCCATGGAAGACCCGCTCCTCCTCCGGAAGACGC
>JANMRJ010001016.1:0-4929 GCA_031370985.1 Acidimicrobiales bacterium | reverse complement strand
GTGCTTGGGTGACCGAGTTCCGTGCCCCGGTGGGCACCCGTGACGTGTTGCCGCCCGAGTCGGCGCGCTGGGAGCGGCTGATCGCCCTGTTCGCCGGCACCGTGGAGCGAGCCGGGTACGGGTTGGTGCTGAGCCCGATGTTCGAGGATGTCGGCGTGTTCGAGCGGGTGGGGGAGGGCACCGACGTGGTCCGCAAGGAGATGTACGACTTCGAGGACAAGGGCGGCCGGCGTGTTGCCCTGCGCCCCGAGGGGACGGCCTCGGTGGTGCGGGCCTACGTGCAGCACCGGCCGACCCCGCCGTTCAAGGCCTGGTATGCGGCCCCGAACTTCCGCTACGAGCGCCCGCAGGCCGGGCGCTTCCGCCAGCACCACCAGCTGGGCGTGGAGGCGCTGGGCACCGACGACGCTGACCTCGATGTCGAGGTCGTGGCCCTGGCCGAGACGATCTGCGCCGGCCTCGGGCTCACGCAGGTGACGCTGCTCCTGAACTCGTTGGGCGACGATGTCTGCCGGCCGGCGTACCTGGAGCTGCTGACATCGTTCCTGGCCGCCGCCGCCCTGTGCGACGAGCACGCCGGCAGCTACGAGAAGAACCCGCTGCGGGTGCTGGACTGCAAGCGCGACGTTTGCCGCACCGCCACCACCGGCGCGCCCCGGCTCGTCGACCACCTGTGCGAGCCGTGCGCGACCCATTTCACCCGGGTGCGAGCGGGGCTCGACAGCCTCGGCGTCGCCTACACCTTGCAGCCCCGGCTGGTGCGGGGCCTCGACTACTACACCCGCACCACCTTCGAGCTGGCCGCCGGCGCCCTTGACTCGGCCCAGAACGCGGTGGGCGGCGGCGGGCGGTACGACAAGCTGGCCGAGGCCCTCGGCGGGCCGGCCACGCCGGGCATCGGCTTCGGGATGGGCATCGAGCGGCTGCTCCTCGCGGCCGATGCCGAGGGTGTGTTCCCCGGGCCGGCGTCGGCGGTCGACGTCTGGGTGGTCGACACCACCGGCGGAGCGGCTGCCCTCGCCCTCACCCACGAGCTGCGTGCGGCCGGCGTCTCGGCCGACCGGTCCTTCGACGGGCGGTCGATGAAGTCCCAGTTTAAGTCGGCCGACCGTTCCGGCGCCCGGCTGGCCCTCGTGGTTGGCGACAACGAGCTGGCCGCGGCAACAGTGGCCTTGCGGGACCTCCGCGGAGGCGAACAGGAGACCGTCGGGCGGGCCGATGTCGTCGAACAGGTGAGACAGTTTCTCGAGAAAAAGCAGGACTTGCAATGATGCGAACCCATATGTGCGGCGAGCTGCGGCCTGACCACGCCGGCCAGACGGTCAGCCTGTGCGGGTGGGTGGCCAGCCGGCGTGAGCACGGGCAGAACCTGGCCTTCGTCGACGTGCGCGACCACACCGGTATCACCCAGTGCGTGGTCGACGGCGCCCACCAGCTGCGCTCGGAGTTCGTCGTGCGGGTCACCGGCACCGTGCGGGCCCGGCCCGAGGGCACCCTCAACCCCAACCTCGCGACCGGCGGCATCGAGGTGGGCGACTGCACCGTCGAGATCCTCTCCTCGGCCGAGCCGCCCCCGTTCCCCATCGCCGACCGGGTCGACGCCGACGAGAACCTGCGCCTGCGCCACCGCTACGTCGACCTGCGCCGGCCCACCATGCAGCGCAACCTCCGCCTTCGAGCCACGGTGAGCAGCGCTATCCGCCGGTCGATGGAGTCCCAGGGCTTCGTCGAGGTCGAGACGCCCACGCTGATCGCCTCCACGCCCGAGGGCGCCCGAGACTTCGTCGTCCCATCTCGCCTCCAGCCGGGCAGCTTCTACGCCCTGCCTCAGAGTCCCCAGTTGTTCAAGCAGTTGCTGATGGTCGGCGGCGTCGACCGTTACTACCAGCTGGCCCGCTGCCTGCGCGACGAGGACCTGCGGGCCGACCGCCAGTTCGAGTTCACCCAGCTCGATGCCGAGATGTCCTTCGCCGACCAGGACGACGTGATCGGCGTCATCTCGGCGACGGTGGTGGCCGCCATCCGGGCCGCCGGCCGCGAGGTCGACGACGCCATTCCCCGCATGTCGTGGCGGGAGGCCCAGGACCGGTTCGGCTCCGACAAGCCCGACGTGCGCTTCGGCATGGAGCTGGTCGAGCTGACCGAGGCCGTGGCCGGCACCGACTTCCGGGCCTTGCAGGCCGCCTGCGTCAAGGGCATTCGCGTGCCCGGCGAGGCGACGATGGGCCGGGCCCGCATCGACCGCCTCACCGACCAAGCCAAGGCGGCCGGCGCCGGCGGGCTGGTGTGGCTGAAGATGGAGGGCGAGACGCTGGAGTCGCCCATCCTCAAGTTTCTCGCGCCGGAGGAGAAGGCGGGAATTCCGAAGGCGCTCGGTGCCGAGCCCGGCGACCTGCTGCTGATCGTGGCGGGGGAGCGACTGACCGTCGACCGCGTCCTGGGTCAGCTGCGGTTGGAGCTGGGGCGCCCGCCGGTCAACGAGGGCGGGCACAACCTGCTGTGGGTCACCGAGTTCCCGCTGTTCGAGGGGCTCGACGGCGAGGGTCGGCCCATCCCGGCCCACCATCCGTTCACGATGCCCCACCCCGACGACATCGACCGCCTCGACTCCGAGCCCCTCTCGGTCCGTTCCCAGGCCTACGACCTGGTGCTCAACGGCTGGGAGCTGGGTTCGGGCAGCGTGCGTATCCACCGCCCCGACATCCAGCAGCGCATCTTTTCGTTCCTCGGCATCGAGGCCGAGGAGGCCCAGTCGCGGTTCGGCTTCCTCCTCGACGCCTTCCGCCACGGCGCCCCGCCCCACGCCGGCTTCGCCTTCGGCATCGACCGCCTCGTCGCCCTCCTGGCCGGCGAGGAAAACATCCGCGAGGTCATCGCCTTCCCCAAGACCCAGTCGGGCGTCGACCCCCTGACCGGCGCCCCTGGCCCCATCGACGCCCGCCAGCTGGCCGAGCTGGGCCTGAAAGTCCTCCCTCGCCCGACCTGACCGGTTGAGAGTGGGCGATTCGCGGCACGACAGCGCACCGAATCGCCCACACTCGGTAATGGCACACCCTCTGGGCATACTTGGCCCATGGATTCCCGGCGCCGCCTCAACCAGATCGCCGTGTCACAGCACGGCCTCGTTACCCTCGACCAGGCGCTCGACGCCGGCCTCAGCGTCCACCAGGTCCGTCACAAGGCGGCGACGGGCGAGTGGGCCGTGCTCCGCCCGCAGGTCTATGGCATCGCCGGCGTACCGCCGACCTGGGCTCAGACGGTGGCGGCGACGGCGCTGAGCCTGCAACCGCGGGCATGGGTGTCGCACGCCACCGCCGGCCGGCTGTGGGGGTTCAGCGGCGTCGAGGGCGACGGGATCGACATCGCGGTCGACCCGGACCGGCGAGTGAAGTTGGCTCCGGCTCGAGCGTCTCCTGACTTGCGTCGGGCGCCTCGGCAAGTCGCCCGGGCGCCGGCCGGCGGTGGTCCAGGGCCTGCTGGTCGCCCGGCTACCGGGCTACGACCCCGGCGACAGCGACCTCGAGACCCGGGTCCTGCGGGCGCGCCATCGAGCTCGACGGCTGGGAGTTCCACCGGGCTCGCTCGGCCTTCGACGACGACCGGGCGCGGGCCAACCTGCTCGTGCTCGACGGGTGGGCGCTGTTGCGCTTCACGTCGCGCTCGACGGATGCCGAGATCGTGGCGTGCGTCCTCACCGCCATCGAGCAGAGTGGGCGATTCGGTGCCGCCTGAGGGCCGCGGATTGACCAATCGCTCTCCGTATAGTCGGGTCATGTGCACTCGGCGTTTGCTCCTGCTCCTGGTCGTCCTCACTGCCGGGCTGGCGAGCCCAGCGGCCGCCCAGAGCTCGCCGGCCGTGGTCGCGGTCGCCGGGCCACGGGTGATCGAGTACGGGTCCGACATCGATGCCGGCACGCGGGTCGGCATCGTTGAGGGTCGGACCGGGGCCGCGCCCGCGCCCGCCACCGCGACCTTCTCGGTGACCTATACCGGGTTCAGCCCCGCCGCTCAGGCCGCCTTCCAGGCCGCGGCCGACATCTGGGCCGGCCTGGTCACTTCCTCGGTGCCGATCACCGTGGCCGCCCGGTTCCAGGCGCTGCCCAGCGGCCAGCTTGGGGAAGCGGGCCCACGGGTCGTGCTCGGCTTCCCCGGCGCCCCCAGGAACGACACCTTCTACCCGGTGCCCATCGCCAACGCCATCACCGGGATCGACCAGGAGCCGTCCATGCCTGACATCACGGCCACTTTCAGCAGCGCAGTGTCGAACTGGTACTTCGGCACCGACGGGAACACGCCCGCCGGCCAGTTCGACTTCGAGACCGTCGTCATGCACGAGCTGGGCCACGGGCTGGGCCTGGTCGAGTCGTTCGACGTGTCGGGGGGCCAGGGGAGCTGGGGAATCGCCACTCCGCGCCGCCCCTTCATCTATGACCGGTTCGTGGTCGGCCAGAACGGCACGCCGCTCATCGACCCGTCGATGTACACCAACCCGTCGACCGCATTGGGCACAGCCCTGACAAGCGATGCCGTGTTCTTTGACGGCCCGAAGACCCGGGGCGCCAACGGCGGCAACCGGGTCAAGCTGCATGCTCCCGGCACCTGGTCGGCGGCCAGCATCGGCCACCTCGACGAGGCCCTGTTCCCGGCGGGGAACCCGAACTCGCTCATGACGCCGATCACCTTCACCAGCGAGGCAAACCACAATCCGGGCCCGATCAGCCTGTGCGTGCTCCAGGACCTTGGTCTGACCACGGCGGAGACGTGCTCAGGCACCCCGGCCCCGCCCGACTTCACCCCCCTCACCCCGGCCCGCATCGTCGACACCCGCGACGGCACCGGCGGGTTCTCCGGTTCTGTCGGCCCGGGCGCCACCATCAACCCCAGGGTCACCGGCGTGGGTGGCGTGCCCGCTACCGGCGTCGGGGCGGT
>JANMRJ010001014.1:0-2273 GCA_031370985.1 Acidimicrobiales bacterium | reverse complement strand
TTCGGCGTGACCGTCCGACTGGCAGCCCGCCCGTCCTAGCTCCGCTTGAGCCGGCTTGAGCCTTCGGTCTTGGACGTTCGAGGCAGGTTTTTGAGCGGGTCTCAGGCGTGATTCGGTGTCAGAACATTTCAAGACTAGTAGCCGCCCGGTCGAGGTGACCAGGCGAAGGGAGTACAAGCGGCCATGAACCATTTTCTCCGGCGCTTCCTCTGGTGCTTGGTCGTGGTCGGCAGCCTCGTCCCCGTCCGCACACCAGCCGCCATCGCCGATACCCAGCTCTTCGCTCAAGCTGGCTGGGTTATCGATGGCGCAGAGGACAGCGGGTCCACGCCGACATTGATCGCAGTCACCGTGAATGGCGCCCCGGTCGGGAGCTATTCGGAGCTGAAAGTGTACCACGATTTCGGTGCTAGCCGACCGCAGGTATATTCCGTCAAGGGAACGGCAGGAGCATTGCGCTCGGTTCTGCCGGGCGGAGCTTTTGGCGGAACCTTCTACGCGACTGGGTACTGGGACTGCCAGGTGGGCCTGATGCAGAACATGTCCATTCTTAGCCTCGACATAGCCCTCCAACCTGCGAACCCCGGTAGCATCAAACTGCAGGGCCGGGCGTCGAACTCCTCAATCGAGGCTCGGGACTTCACTCTCACCATCGCCCCTCCAACGGCCACCCGGGTGCAGGCCGATTTGACCTACACCTTGACGGCAGCCAGGAACCTTTGCGTGGACCAGGGTCGCCAAGCCAACCATGAGGGTTTTCGGGCTGCGCGCGTGGCGTCGAACTACCTCTCGACGCCCGTGCACGATAGCGACCGCGCCGGCTACAACGCAGTGCCGGCGTCAACCGTCTGCGCGGACCTGCGCAATCAAAGCGGGTTCGTCTTTGCCAACCCTGTCCCGATGAGTGGTTCAGGCCTGACCGTCGCCCATTCCACCACTATGCCTCGAAACACACCTACCCTGATTATCAGCCCGCTCCAGCCGGGACCGATCGAAATGACCCCTCAAGGCTGGGTCACAGGATCGACGGACCCTAACGCGGACAATGTGGATGTATGGATTAACTGGAATGCCGCAATGCCGACGTACTCGGCTGGCGAACGGATCGCCGTCTTCGCCTTCAGGCTTGTTGCTATCCAACCTGGAGGACCGTGCGTCGAAACAGAGACCCCACCAAACGCCTTCACCCCCCTCACGCCCGCCCGCATTCTCGACACCCGCAACGGGACGGGCGGGATCCCGGGTCCGCTCGGGCCCGGGGCCACCGTCGGTGTAAGCGTGACCGGCGTGGGCGGCGTCCCCGCCTCGGGGGTCGGGGCCGTGGTCGTGAATGTGACCGCCACCGGCGGGACGGTCCCGAGCTTCCTGACCGTCTTCCCGGCCGGGCAGGCGAGGCCCTTGGCCTCCAGTCTCAATTTTGTGGCCAACCAGGATGTCGCCAATCTGGTCATCGCCAAGGTCGGTGCCGACGGAAAGGTAGCGGCCTACAACAACGTCGGCACGGTGCACGTTGTTTTCGATGTGTGGTCGGGTGGTTCTCGACGTAGGGCCGGAACCAGGGGACGGACCGAGAGTCGCACGCGCCGGCAAGCTCGGAGACGGGGATCTCGATAGCCAACCCGTTCGACGATGCCGCCGTCATTCGATGTCGGAGTTTCGCCAGGTAGGACGAATCAGCCCGCGTACTCCGTCAGGTCGTTGATCTTGGCCTGGATGGCCTTGTACTCCGGGCTCTGGGTGAGCGGGAGGAGGCTCATCAGCTTGCCCATGTTGCTGCCGGGGATGACCTTGATCCGACCCTGCATGAAGGCGGCGTTGGGATCGAGCTCGCCCTTCTGCATCTTCACCGCATCGTCGTAGCTCATCGACAGGGTGATCTCGGCATCGGCGTCGTCGCCCAGGGTCGACTCCCGCAGCTTCCCGCTCTCGACCACCCAGTAGTAGTGGACATCGCCGGCCGGCGTGCCGACCACCTGGTACTGGAGCCGGGCGGTGGCGCCGGCGCGCTCGGGGAACTCCTGGGCCAGCACACGGCCGGCGTCGAGCCACTCCTGGGTCAGGTACGGGTGCATAGAGGCCGAGGTTAGCGGCCGAGCTCGGGCTGGGCCCGCTCCCGGATGCCGGTGAAGAGGTCGTCCTCGGGGAAGATCACCGGACTCGCCACGAGGGAGCGGGCCAGGATGTAGTCGTCCCACGGGTAGACGGCGGTGACCTCGGGCGGCAGGCCGAACCAGAACGGCGAGTTCGGGTCGATCTGGGTGGCGTGGGCGAGA
>JANMRJ010001117.1:0-1429 GCA_031370985.1 Acidimicrobiales bacterium | reverse complement strand
CGACCCTTGGCGAGTCGGCCGGTAGCGCGCCGGCCCATGGCGCGCTGGTCGCGGGCGCGCGCTGATGCTCGGGCGGCGAGTCATCCCGTGCCTGGACGTGGCCCACGGTCGGGTGGTCAAGGGGACCCGCTTCATCGACCTGGTCGACGAAGGTGACCCCGCCGAACTGGCGGCGCGCTACGCTGCGGATGGCGCCGACGAACTGGTCTTCCTCGATATCACAGCCGCACCGGAAGGTCGCGCGACGCTGCTGGCGGTGGTCGAACGGACCGCCCGAGCGGCCTTCATCCCGCTCACCGTCGGGGGCGGCGTGCGGACCGTGCGCGAGATGCGCGACGTGCTTCGCGCCGGCGCGGACAAGGTGTCGCTCAACAGCGCGGCCGTCGCCGAGCCCGACCTCATCGCTCGCTGCGCAGCGCGGTTTGGACGCCAGGCGGTGGTGGTCGCGATCGATGCTCGGCGGATCACGAGCGGCCCGGACGCCAACCGAGCCACCGAACCGGACACCGATCCGGCCTGGCAAGTCGTCGTCAAGGGCGGCCGCGAGGCGACCAATTGGGACGCCGTTGCCTGGGCGGTCCGCGCCGTCGAGCTGGGCGCCGGGGAACTGCTGGTCACCTCGATCGATCGCGACGGGACCGGGCAGGGCTACGACGTGGCGCTCCTGCGTCGCGTCACCGACTGCGTGCCGGTGCCGGTGATCGCCTCCGGCGGGGCGGCCGACCCGGACGACTTCGTGCGGGCCATCCGTGATGGCGGCGCGAGCGCAGTACTGGCCGCCTCGATCTTCCATCGACAGATCCACTCGATCGGGGCGGTCAAGGCGGCGATGGCGGCGGCCGGGATTCCGGTCCGACTCGCCCGCGAACCCGCGGCATGAGCGCAACCGTGCTCGACCCCAGCCAGGTCCGCTTTGCCGTCGTGGACGGCCTGGTGCCGGCGGTGGTTCAGGACGCCGGCGACGGGCGGGTGCTGATGGTCGCCTACATGGACCTCGAGGCGCTCGTTGCGACGCTGCGCAGCGGCGAAGTTCACTTCCATTCGCGCTCGCGCCGGGCGCTCTGGCGCAAGGGTGAGACGAGTGGCAACGTGCTGCGCTTGCGCCGCCTCGCGCTGGACTGCGACGGAGACGCGTTGCTCGTCACGGTGGAACCCGCGGGACCGACCTGTCACCGCGGGACGCGCAGTTGCTTCGACCCGGCCGACGCGGGGCCACCAGACGCCGAGGCACCCGACGCCGAGGCACCCGACGCCGAGCCGCCAGACGCCCCGGCCGTCCAGGGCTTCGCCTGGCTGGAGACGCTGTGGACGACAATCGTCGAGCGGGTCGCCAGCCGGCCCACGGGTTCGTACACCAGCCGACTGCTCGAGGGCGGGGTCAATGCGGTCGCTCGCAAGGTGACCGAAGAGGCGACCGAGGTACTGCTGG
>JANMRJ010001116.1:0-1399 GCA_031370985.1 Acidimicrobiales bacterium | reverse complement strand
CGACCCTTGGCGAGTCGGCCGGTAGCGCGCCGGCCCATGGCGCGCTGGTCGCGGGCGCGCGCTGATGCTCGGGCGGCGAGTCATCCCGTGCCTGGACGTGGCCCACGGTCGGGTGGTCAAGGGGACCCGCTTCATCGACCTTGTCGACGAAGGTGACCCCGCGGAACTGGCGGCGCGCTACGCTGCGGAAGGCGCCGACGAACTGGTCTTCCTCGATATCACGGCCGCACCGGAAGGTCGCGCGACGCTGCTAGAGGTGGTGCAACGGACGGCCCAGGCGGCGTTCATCCCGCTTACCGTGGGCGGCGGCGTACGGACCGTGCGCGAGATGCGCGACGTGCTTCGCGCCGGGGCGGACAAGGTGTCGCTCAACAGCGCGGCCGTCGCCGAACCTGACCTCATCGCCGGTTGCGCCGCGCGGTTCGGACGCCAGGCGGTGGTGGTCGCGCTCGATGCTCGGCGGATCACGAGCAGCACGGACGCCAACCGCGCCACCGAACCGGACACCGATCCGGCCTGGCAGGTCGTCGTCAAGGGCGGCCGCGAGGCGACCGAGTGGGACGCCGTGGCCTGGGCGGTCCGCGCCGTCGAACTGGGCGCCGGGGAACTGCTGGTCACCTCGATCGACCGCGACGGGACCGGGCAGGGCTACGACGTGGCGCTGCTGCGCCGCATCACCGACTGCGTGCCGGTGCCGGTGATCGCCTCCGGCGGAGCGGCCGACCCGGACGACTTCGTGCGGGCCATCCGCGATGGCGGTGCGAGCGCGGTACTGGCGGCCTCGATCTTCCATCGACGGATCCACTCGATCGGGGCGGTCAAGGCGGCGATGGCGGCGGCCGGGATCCCGGTCCGACTCACCCGCGAACCCGCGGCATGAGCGCAACCGTGCTCGACCCCACCCACGTCCGCTTTGCCGACGCGGACGGCCTGGTGCCGGCGGTGGTTCAGGACGCCGGCGACGGGCGGGTGCTCATGGTTGCCTACATGGACCTCGAGGCGCTCGTCGCGACGCTGCGCAGCGGCGAGGTTCACTTCCATTCGCGCTCGCGCCGGGCGCTCTGGCGCAAGGGCGAGACGAGCGGCAACGTGCTGCGCCTGCGCCGCCTCGCGCTGGACTGCGACGGAGACGCGTTGCTCGTCACGGTGGAACCCTGGGGACCGACCTGTCACCGCGGGACGCGCAGTTGCTTCGACCCGGCCGACGCCGAGCCACCAGACGCCGAGCCACCAGACGCCCCGGCCGTCCAGGGCTTCACCTGGCTGGAGACGCTGTGGACGACAATCGTCGAGCGGGTCGCCAGCCGGCCCACGGGTTCGTACACCAGCCGACTGCTCGAGGGCGGGGTCAATGCGGTCGCTCGCAAGGTGACCGAAGAGGCGACCGAGGTACTGCTGG
>JANMRJ010001060.1:0-2988 GCA_031370985.1 Acidimicrobiales bacterium | reverse complement strand
GACCAGGTCGGCCTGTTCACCGGGTTCAAAGGATGGTTCGTCGCCAACCTCTCGCCCACCGTGGCCCTCGACATCTCCGGGGACCGCATCGACGGCGCCGCCGGTGTGGGTCGCACCACGTCGGACAGCTGGAAACATGCGTTCTTACCGGTGGAGGAGCCGATCGCCGTCCAGGTCCACGATCGCATCCGCTTCGAGTTCGCGAGAGCACCGATCGTCGAACAGGGTGCAGGACCGTTCGCGCACGCCTACCGGTGGGCCGGTGAGGTGTGGCGGGGCGATCAGGTGGTGGGGCGCTTCAGCCAGAGGGCTGGACCGCGTGCCGGGCCGTGACCAGTACGTGGGGCCGAGGCCCGGCCCTGGCCGCTACTCGGCCACGCAGCTCTTCGAGGCATCGCCCTGCGGAGCCGAGTGGGCGGCCACGACCTTGCCGAGGGCGCTCACCAGTGCCCGCCGCTCGGTCCTGGTCAGGTGCCCGTTGAAGTGCTTCCGGATTCCCGCAACGTAGGCGGGCGCTGTGTCCCGTAGCGCGGTCCGTCCCTCGGCGCTGATGACCGCCCAGGTCGAGCGGCGGTCCTTGTCGTCGGACCGCTTGCTCACCAGGTTGTGCAGCGCCATCTCGTCGACCAGGCGACTCACGCGCGTACGGCTGAGCACCACGCGATCCGAGAGTTCCTGCATGCGGAGCTGTCCGTCCTCCGCGGCGTTCAGCTCGAGCAGGACATCGTACCAGGTGAGGGGGATGCCAACCCGCTGGACGTCGTGCTCGATCGCCCGCACGGCCGCAGCGTGAGCCAGCAGGAAAAGGCGCCAAGCCTCGATGTCGTCGTCGTCGTCGGCCATGCCTAGCCGCCGCTTCGGAATCCCAGCCGATGGAGTGATGGCAGAAACGATACATGTGGACGCACGCATCTCCGAGGACCGCCTGCCACGCGCCGCTCGCGCTCGGGCTCAGCCCGAGCGCGCAAGACCTGGCATGCGGTGATCAGGGCTCAGACGCCCCGTCCGGGCCGTAGACGTAGTAGAGGGTGCCGTCCTCGACCCGTGTGGGGAGGAACATGAGACGGCTCTCTGCTTTCGCCGGGCCCTTCAGCTGCCGCCCGTCGAGTGCGAACTCGGCCTGGTGCCAGGCGCACACGAACCGGTCGCCCTGGCATTCCAACGGCCCGCCGAGATGCATGCAAACGTTCATGACCGCGCGGGGGCGGCCATCGAGGTTCAGGACGAGGGTTTGCCGACCGAAGAAGTCGACCGCAATCACACCCTCCTCGGGGATGGCTGAGATCTCGGTGAGTGCGACTTTCACGCAGGCCTCCAAATGCCGAAGACGTTCGGGTGAAGACTAACATGTGCGTGCAGCCGCACGCTACCTCGGTTTGACCGCCTTGTGTGAACGAGCCCGAACGGGCGTAGGCGGGGGGACACCCTCGGTCGGCCTTGACATCGGCTTGTCGTTCTCATGATCACCGTGAACGTCGTGGCCGTGCTCAAACGGGCTGGCGGTCAACATCCGCTGGTAAGCACGGCGATGCCGTTCCGGAGCCTCGGTATCGCCCCGCCATCTACGCCGGGGGCTCCAGCGGCTGAACGCGATCTCACCGCCAACGCGCTCCGCTACGTCGCTGCCGCTAACAGTTGTTAGTAGCCGAGTTTCTTGCCACTTTGGCACGGTTACCCCGGAGACCCCGACTGTCGATCATGAGCTGGGTCGCCATGGTGTCGAGTTGCACCAGGTCGGGCCCGTCGCCCGAGCCCGTGTCGCCGTAGTTGCCCTGGAACACCAGGTTCACCCTCACCAGGTCCTGCATGGCGTTGTAGGAGCCGACCAGCGCCTGGAGGGCGACCTGGTTCTGGGCCGACATAGCGTGCCAGAACGTGACCTGGGTGGGGCCACCGGCCCGGTCGAGCACGCCGAGGGGCCAGGTCGCGCCGACGCTCGTCAGTGGGAATGATGGTCAGAGTTGGCCCCACCTGAGGCCGTTGTGATGGCTTGAACTGGCCCCACCTCCAACAAACCGCCCCTACGTTCAGTGGTTGCTGATGACCGCTGAACAAGGGAGAAGGAGTGTCGAAGGTGGAGCTCTACGAACGTATTCGCAAGGACAGCCGGGAGGAGGGCCTGGGCATCCGGGCCCTGGCTACCCGTCACCATGTGCACCGTCGTGACGTGCGTGAGGCGCTGGCGTCGGCCACGCCGGCCGAGCGCAAGGTGCCCGAACGCGACACCCCGGCGATCGGCCCGTGGACGAAGGTCATCCGGGCGTGGCTGGTGGCCGACCGGGACGTCCCTCGCAAGCAACGCCACACCGCCCGCCGGGTGCACCAGCGCCTGGTGGCCGAGTACGGCGCCGATGTCGCCGAGTCGACGGTGCGGGCCCACGTGGCCCAGGTGCACTTCGAGCTCGACAACACCCTGCGGCTGGTGACGGTGCCCCAGACGCATGGCCCGGGAGAAGAAGCCGAAGTCGATTTCGGTGAGTTCGTGGCCTGGGTCGACGGGGCGCTGGTGAAGTGCTGGATGTTCTGCATGCGCCTCAGCTGTTCGGGGCGGGGCTTCCACGTGGCCTTCTCCCACCAGGCCCAGGAGTGCTTCTTCGAGGGCCACGTACTGGCCTTCGACGCCTTCGGGGCCGTGCCGGGTCGGATCCGCTACGACAACCTGAAGGCGGCGGTGGCCAAGGTGCTCATGGGGCGGGACCGCACCGAGAACGAGCGGTTTGTGGTCCTGCGCTCCCATTACCTATTGACTGAACTATCTATGGCATAAGGGCAGGTCAGCATCCCTATTGGGACAACGGTGCTGTGTTAGACCTCCCCGGTCATGGACAGCAGAGAGACCTCAATGGATCTGGCGACGATGGTCCCGCCTCAGGTCGGGCGGCTGCTGGCCACCGACGACCCTTGGGAGCCCTACCGGCTCACTGATGCGACCGGGACGCCGGTGGAGGCGGTGTCGGCATGGTTCCGAGAGCTCCAGGCAGCGGGACG
>JANMRJ010000996.1:0-9042 GCA_031370985.1 Acidimicrobiales bacterium | reverse complement strand
AACCTGTTCTCCGGCGGTGCGCTGACCCAGATGGCGGTCTTCGCCCTCGGGATCATGCCGTACATCACCAGTTCGATCATCATGCAGCTGCTGGCGGTGGTCATCCCCCGCATCGAGCAGTGGCAGAAGCAGGGCGCGGTCGGCCAGAAGAAGATCACCCAGTGGACGCGGTACATGACCGTCGGCCTCGCGGTCCTGCAGGCCACCGGCATCACCTACCAGTTCAACAACGGTCTTCTCGGCCAGGGCACGAACACCAACCTCAAGCTGGTGACCACGTTCGACGTGCCCCACGTTGCGCTGATCGTGCTCACCATCACCGCCGGCACCGCCATCGTGATGTGGATGGGCGAGCTGATCACCCAGCGGGGGATCGGCAACGGGATGTCGATCCTCATCTTCGCCAACGTGGTCAGCCGCATGCCGGCCCAGTTCGGCAACGTCCAAGCCGAGAAGGGCTACTTTGCCTTCACGCTGTTCATGCTCCTGGGCGTGGCCATGATCGTGGCCATCGTGTTCGTTGAGCAGGGCCAGCGCCGCATCCCGGTGCAGTTCGCCAAGCGGGTGGTCGGCCGGCGGATGTACGGCGGCCAGAGCACGTACATCCCGCTGAAGGTCAACCAGGCCGGCGTCATCCCGATCATCTTCGCCAGCTCCGTCCTCTACTTCCCGGTGCTGCTCTCCAACATCGTGCAGTGGGATGTCGTGGTGAACTTCATCAACAAGTACCTGGTGCAGCAGGACAACATCGTCTACATCGTCACCTACGGCCTGTTGATCGTGTTCTTCACGTACTTCTACACCGCTATCACCTTCAACCCCCAGCAACAGGCGGACATCATCCGCAAGCAGGGCGGGTTCATCCCGGGGATCCGGCCCGGGCCCCCCACCGAGCGCTACCTGGGCCAGATTCTCAACCGCATCACTCTGCCGGGCTCGCTCTTCCTCGCCGCCATCGCCCTGGTCCCGAACATCCTGCTGTCGCTCTACGGCGTCACGCAGTTCCCGTTCGGTGGCACCACCATCCTCATCGCAGTGGGTGTGGCTCTGGAGACGATGAAGCAGATCGACAGCCAGCTGATGATGCGGAACTACGAGGGCTTCCTCGCGTAGTGCTGGCGACTCGGTTGGTCATCCTGGGCAAGCAGGGTGCCGGGAAGGGGACGCAGGCTATCCGGCTGTCCCAGCACTTTGGTGTGCCCCGGATCTCCACAGGCGACATGTTCCGGATGCTCGGTGACTCCGAGATCGGCTGGCGGGCGCAGCGCTACATGAGGGCCGGCGACCTCGTGCCCGACGAAGTGGTCAACGAGATGGTGCGCGAGCGGCTGACCGATCTCGACGCTGCCGATCGGGGCTTCGTGATGGAGGGCTATCCCCGCAACGTGGCCCAGTCCGAGGCCCTCGATGACATGTTGTCGCCCCACCATGTCGACCTGGTCATCGAGCTCGACGTGCCCACCGGCGTGGTGCTCAAGCGCCTGGCCAGCCGGCGGGTGTGCAACGTCTGCGGCATCAACTACAGCGTCGACGCCCCGCCGAAGGTCGACTGGAGCTGCGACCAGTGCGGGGGCGATGTCGTCCAGCGCGAGGACGACACCGAGGCCGCCATCAGCCGGCGCCTCGACCACTACGACAAGCAGACCGCACCGCTCGTGGCCTGGTACCTGGCCACCGACCGCCTGGCCGCGGTCGACGGCGAGGGCGACCCCGACACCGTCACCCGCCGGCTCCTGCGCGCCATAGAGAGCCGTCTCGCGAGACGATGACGGTCTGATGCCGATCACCCTGAAGTCCCCTGAAGAGATCGCCAAGATGCGTAAGGCGGGCCGGGTGGTCGCCGAGATGCTCGAGGCGTGCGCCACCGCGGCCAGGCCGGGGATGACCACCGACGACCTCGACAAGGTGGCCCGGGCCGTGCTGACCAAGCGCAAGGCCAAGTCCAACTTTCTCGGCTACCACGGGTACCCAGCGGTCATCTGCACCTCGCCGAACGACGTGATAGTTCACGGCATACCAGGACCCTACAGGCTGGTTGAAGGGGACATCATTTCCATCGACTGTGGCGCCATCATCGACGGCTGGCACGGTGACGCGGCCCGGACCATCCCTGTGGGGGAGATCTCCGAGGAGGCCCGCAAGCTGCTTACCGTCACCGAGGACAGTCTGTGGGCGGGCATCGACCACGTCCGCAAGGGCGGCCGCCTGTCCGATATCGGCCATGCCGTGCAGACCGTCGCCGAGGGCGCCGGCTTCTCGGTGGTGCGTGAGTACGTGGGCCACGGGATCGGTCGGGCCATGCACGAGGAGCCCCAGGTGCCCAACTACGGCGACCCGGGCAAGGGCATGAAGCTCAAGGTCGGGCATTGCCTCGCGGTGGAGCCGATGGTCAACCTGGGCAGTCCCGAGACCCAGCTCAACGACGACGGCTGGACGGTCATCACCGCCGACGGCCAGCTATCGGCTCATTTCGAGCACTCGATCGCCGTGACCGAGAACGGCCCCGAGGTCCTCACCGTCCTCGACTAGCACCCCCCAGGCGCATGCGCGCGGACCCTCGGGAACCTACTGCGCCGAAGTGCGTTATTCTATCCCTCTGTCCCCCGGCAGTTTGCTGGTTGAGACGCGTCGTTAGGAGAAATTCACCTGCCCAAGCCCAAGGAAGACGCGATCGTGATGGAGGGCACCGTCGTCGAGCCGCTGCCCAACGCCATGTTCCGTGTCGAGCTGGAGAACGGCCACAAGGTACTCGCTCACATCTCAGGGAAGATGCGGATGCACTACATCCGAATCCTGCCTGGGGACCGGGTGCAGGTGGAGCTCACGCCGTACGACATCAGTCGTGGCCGGATCACCTACCGCTACAAGTAGAGAGCAGCCGATGAAAGTCAAGCCGAGCGTGAAAAAGATCTGTGAGCGCTGCAAGGTCATCCGCCGCGAGGGCAGGGTCATGGTGATCTGCTCCAACCCCCGCCACAAGCAGAGGCAGGGCTAGATGGCGCGCATCTCTGGCGTCGACATTCCCCGCGAGAAGCGGCTGGAGATCTCTCTCACCTACATCCTCGGGATCGGCCGGACCACCGCCACCCAGGTATGCACGGCCACGGGCATCGATCCCAACACCCGCGTGCGCGACCTGACCGAGGAAGAGGTCGCTCAGCTCCGCGCCCACATCGACGCCAACCTCAAGGTCGAGGGTGACCTGCGGCGCGATGTCGCCCAGGACATCAAGCGCAAGATCGAAATCGGTTGCTACCAAGGCATCCGCCACCGCCGTGGCCTGCCCGTGCGCGGTCAGCGCACCCACACCAACGCCCGTACACGCAAGGGTCCCAAGAAGACCGTCGCCGGAAAGAAGAAGGTCAGGAAGTAATGCCGAAGCCGAAGCCGGGCGGCAGGCGCCCCAAGAAGCGCG
Source organism: Acidimicrobiales bacterium (assembly GCA_031370985.1). GTDB lineage: Bacteria > Actinomycetota > Acidimicrobiia > Acidimicrobiales > AC-14 > CADCTB01. The sequence goes on along the minus strand of JANMRJ010000996.1, from coordinate 5,627 downwards.
AGCGCAAGAACGTCACCTACGGGGTGGCGCACATCAAGAGCTCGTTCAACAACACGATCATCTCGATCAGCGACATGGAGGGCAACGTCCTCGCTTGGGCCTCCGCCGGCAACGTCGGCTTCAAGGGTTCGCGCAAGTCCACGCCGTTCGCCGCCCAACTGGCCGCCGAGGCCTGCGCCCGCCGAGCCATGGAGCACGGCGTCCGCAAGGTCGACGTGCTGGTGAAGGGCCCCGGCTCCGGCCGTGAGACCGCCATCCGCTCGATCCAGCAGACGGGCATCGAGGTCTCCGGCATCAAGGACCTCACGCCCATCCCCCACAACGGCTGCCGGCCGCCCAAGCGTCGGAGGGTCTGAGATGTCGACTCGCAAGCGGAGCTTGCTCGTCGAGGTGAGCGCGCTCCGGTCGGCCGGCGAAGCCGGCTCGACCTCCGCCGTTTCTTTCCCGCCGGCAGCTGAAGGGGCCACCTTCGGTGGCGAGTGCGGCCGCCCGCAGAGGAGAAGTTCGTAAATGGCTAGGTATACCGGTCCTGTCTGCCGCCTCTGCCGGCGGGAGAAGATGAAGCTCTTCCTCAAGGGTCCGAAGTGCGATTCGATGAAGTGCCCGATCGAGCGCCGGCCCTACCCCCCGGGCATGCACGGCCGCGGCCGCATCCGGGAGTCCGAGTACATGTTCCAGCTGCGGGAGAAGCAGAAGGCTCGCCGCATCTACGGCGTGCTGGAGAAGCAGTTCCGCAACATGTACAAGGAAGCCAACCGCCAGGACGGCATCACCGGCGAGAACCTGCTCCGCATGCTCGAGCAGCGGCTCGACAACGTGGCGTTCCGCGCCGGTTGGGGTTCCAGCCGCAACCAGTCCCGGCAGTTCGTCCGCCACGGCCATGTGCACGTCAACGGCCGGCGGGTCACCATCCCCAGCTACCAGGTGCGAAAGGGCGATGTCGTGGAGATCCGGGAGAAGTCCCGGGCCATGATCGTCCTGCGCCACAACCTGGACACGCTCGACCGCGTCAAGCCGCCGTGGATCGAGGTCTCGGGCGAGGGCTTCACCGCCACTGTGCGCGACCTGCCTCTGCGCGAGCACATCGATGTCCCGGTGAGGGAGTCCCTCATCGTCGAGCTTTACTCGAAGTAAGGAAAGCGACAGCTTATGCTCATCATCCAGCGCCCGTCAGTCGAAGCCCTCGGCGAACAGGAGGGCGACCGCCAGCTGTTCACCATCTCGCCCCTGGAGCCGGGCTTCGGCCACACCCTGGGCAACTCGCTGCGGCGCACGCTGCCGTCGTCCATCCCCGGCGCCGCGGTCACGTCGATCCGCTTCGACGATGTCCTCCACGAGTTCACCACCATCGCCGGGGTGAAGGAGGATGTCACCGACATCATGCTCAACCTGAAGGACCTCGTCCTGCGGGTGGAGTCCGACGAGACGGTCACGCTCCGGCTCGACGCCCGTGGCCCGGCCGATGTCACCGCCCGTGACCTCCAGCCCCACTCCGATATCGAGATTCTGAACCCGGACATGCACATCGCCACGCTGTCGGGCAAGTCCCGCCTGGCCCTCGACATCACCGTCGAGCGGGGCCGGGGCTACGTGTCGGCCGATAAGAACAAGAAGTCGTCGGTCATCGGGGTCATCCCGATCGACTCGATCTTCTCCCCGGTGCGCCGGGTGGCGTTCACGGTGGAGCCGACCCGGGTCGAGCAGGCCACCAACTACGACCGCCTGACCCTCGACATCGAGACCGACGGGTCCATCTCGCCCCGTGAGGCACTGGCCTCCGCCGGCGCCACGCTGCGCTCGCTCGTCACCCTGGTGGCCGAGATGAGCGACGCTCCCCGGGCCTTGGAACTGGGCGACGTGGGCGTGCTGGGCAGCGGGTCGCCCGACCTCGACCTAGCTATTGAGGAGCTCGACCTTTCCGAGCGCCCCCGCAACTGCCTCAAGCGGGCCCAGGTCAACACCGTGGGCGAACTGGTCAACAAGACCGAGGAGGACCTGCTGGCCATTACCAACTTCGGCCAGAAGTCTCTCGACGAAGTCCTCCAGAAGCTCGACGAGCGGGGCCTCGCCCTGCGGTCGAAGAGCGGGGCGTAGCGCCATGCCGGGTACTCCCACCAAGGGCCGTCGCTTCGGCGGCAGTCCGGCCCACCAGCGGCTGCTGTTCGCCAACATGGCCGCGTCGCTGTTCGCAGCCGAGGGCATCGTTACCACCGAGGCCAAGGCCAAGGCCCTGCGCCCGATCGCCGAGAAGCTCATCACCAAGGCCCGCAAGGGCGGGTTGCACAACCACCGGCAGGTCGTCGCCTACATGGGCGACAAGGACATGGCCCACAAGCTGTTCGAGGACATTGCTCCCCGCTACGAGGGGCGTCCCGGCGGCTATACCCGGATCCTGAAGCTGGGTCCCCGTCACGGCGACAACGCGCCGATGGCCCGCATCGAGCTCGTCTAGCCAACGGCGCCCCATTCGGCTGGCCCGGGAGGCCAGCCCATGAGCCGCATGCGCATGACGATTGCGTACGACGGGACCGGGTTCTCCGGCTTCGCGGAGAACCTCAACGTTCGGACCGTTGCCGGCGAGTTGAAGGGCGCCCTGGCCACCATTCTGCGCCAGCCGGTGAACCTGATCGTCGCCGGCCGGACCGATGCCGGAGTCCACGCGTGGGGCAACGTCGTCCACTTCGACGTGGAGTCCGAGCCCGATGTGGCCGCGCTCCAGCGCAACCTCAACCACATGCTCGGGCCGGCGATCGCCATCCGCTCGGCCGCCATGGCCGCGCCGGGCTTCCATGCCCGGTATTCCGCCGTGGCCCGCCGCTACCGCTACACCGTGCTGAACCGGCCGGCGCCCGACCCGTTCCGGGCCACCACGAGCTGGCACGTGCCCCAGCCCCTCGACGTGCCGGCCATGCGCCTGGCCTGCGACCCGCTCATCGGTCAGCACGACTTCGCGTCGTTCTGCCGGGTGCCGAAGCGCATCCCCGACGCCAGTCTGGTCCGTGTCGTCTACGACGCCCGGTGGCTGGACCTGGGCGATGGCATCGTGCGTTTCGACATCGAAGCCAGCTCGTTCTGCCAGCAGATGGTGCGGGCGATCGTCGGCACGATGGTGCAGGTCGGGCTCGGGCAGCGGCGGGCCGGCGAGGTGGCCGCCATCCTGCGGGCACGTGACCGCTCGGTGGCCGACCGGGTGGCGCCGGCCCGGGGCCTGTGCCTGTGGGAGGTGGAGTACCGGGACGAGGGCGCACCTGTCCCCCGGACACACTGGCGTGGCCGGGGGACAGGCACTGTCGATGGGGAACCTGGGACTACTGCTTGACGGCCTCGACGTTGAACTCGAGGCGGATCTTCTTGCCGACCAGTACACCGCCGGTCTCGAGGGCGACGTTCCAGGTCAGACCCCAGTCCTCGCGGTCGATCTCGGTGTGGGCTGAGAACCCGAGGCGCTGACCGCCCCACGGGTCGGCCTGCGCACCTTCGAACTCCACCTCAAGGGTCACCGGGCGGGTGACATCCTTGATCGTGAGGTCGCCGGTGACGTTGGCCGTGCCGTCCGTCCTGAGGTCCACATCGGTGCTGCGGAACGCGATGGTCGGGTAGGTCTCGGCGTCGAGGAAGTCGCCGCTGCGCAGGTGCCCGTCACGCTTCTCGTCCGAGCTATCCACGCTGGAGGTCTGGATGGTGACCTCGACCGAGGAGTCCGCCGGCGCCTCGCCAATGACGATCTGACCCTCGAAGGCGGTGAAGCGGCCGCGGACCTTGCTGATCATGAGGTGCCGGCCGACGAACTCGACGGTGGTGTGGCCCTGGTCGAGGGCGTAAGTCCCGGCTTCGGGGACCTGCACACCCTGGTAGTCCCGGGTGAAGGTGGTGGCCATGTCGAACTCCTTTGCCGCCCGGAGGGCGGGCTATTGGGTGAGGCTTCAACGACTTAGTTGAACTCTACAACACTCTGAGGGTCTTGCTATTCCATGCCCGTCAGTCGCCGGCGGCAGGGGCGGCGATGTGGGCGGCGGCGGCGACGGCTGCGACCTCGTCGGTCAGCTGCTCGGCGACCGTCGCCAGCTCGCCGTAGAGGCCTTCCAGCTCTCTGCGCAGCTCGCCCTCGCGGCCCGGCCAGCCCCCCAGCGCGGCCTGATCAGCCTGGCGGACCAGCTCCACGATCTCCATTTCCAGCCCGACGGCGTGGTCCTGCAAGTGCGACGTGATGTCCACCATGACGTGCTCCTCTCGCTCCGGGCCCGCTGCTCGACCCGTTGGGCCACACTCGATCCCAACAGGTACCTACCCCGAAGGCCCGGCGGCCATGCGTGCTGTTCCGATATACTACGAACTGATGTTCGATCTCAACCCCCAGCAGCAAGCCGCGGTGGGCCACGACGGGGGCCCGTTGCTGGTCCTGGCCGGCGCCGGCAGCGGGAAGACCGGCACGCTGGCCCACCGGGTGGCCCGCCTGCTCCGGGAGTGCGCCGACCCGGACCGGCTGTGCCTGGTCACCTTCAGCCGGCGGGCGGCGCAGGAGCTGTTGCAGCGGGCCGGCCGCCTCTCCGATACGGGCGCCGCCGGCCGGGTCTGGGGCGGCACCTTCCACTCCGTGGCCAACCGGGTCCTGCGCCTCCACGGCCGGCGTCTGGGGGTCGAGCCGGGGTTCAGCATCCTCGACTCGGGCGATGTGACCGAGCTGTTCGGCCTCATCCGCTCCGACCTGGGCCTGCACCACAATGCCAGCTCGAACGGCAACGCAGACGGCCCCCACCGACGTTCGCCCCGGGCAGCGACACTGGCCTCGATCTACGACCGCGTTGTCAACACCGGCGAGCGCCTCCCCGCGGTGCTCGAGAAGTCGTTCCCGTGGTGTGCCGGCGAGGCCGAGGGCATCAAGGCGTCGTTCGAGGCCTACGTTGCCCGCAAGCGCGACCGCCAGCTGCTCGACTACAACGATCTGCTGCTGTGCTGGCGGGCCCTGGGCGCCGTCGGTGGCCTGCTGCCGAGCCTATTCGACCACGTCCTGGTCGACGAGTACCAGGACACCAATGCCCTCCAGGCCGATATCCTCGCCGCCCTGTGCCCCGACGGGCGGGGCCTCACCGTCGTGGGCGATGACGCCCAGGCCATCTACGGGTTCCGGGCCGCCAGCAGCGGCAACCTCGCCGACTTCCCGGCCCGGTTCCCCGGCACCACGATCGTCCGCCTGGAGCAGAACTACCGCTCCACGCCGCCGATCGTGGCCATGGCCAACTCGGTGATGGCCGAGGCCGGCGCCGGCACGGCGATGACCAAGGTCCTGTGGTCGGACCGGACGGGCACCCGCCGGCCGCTGCTGAGGACCTGCGGCGACGAGGACGCCGAGGCGAGCGCCGTCTGCGACTCCGTGCTCGCCCACCGTGACGAAGGGGTGGCCCTCCACGACCAGGCCGTGTTGTTCCGGGCCTCCTCGCACTCCGATCTGCTGGAGCTGCACCTGACCCGGCGCAACGTGCCATACGTGAAGTACGGCGGGCTGCGGTTCCTCGAGGCCGCCCACGTCAAGGATCTGGTGTGCACGTTGCGGCTCGTCGAGAACCCCGCCGACGACCTCGCCTGGTTCCGCGTGCTCCAGCTCATCGACGGCGTCGGACCCGCCATCG
>JANMRJ010000980.1:0-1171 GCA_031370985.1 Acidimicrobiales bacterium | reverse complement strand
CGGCCACGGCCGGTGGCGCCCGGGTGCGGCCTGCCGGTGCGACCTCCCGCCTCGACGGTCCGGCGCTCGACGCCCTTGTCGAGATGGATCACGACGTGCGTCCGACGCAGGGTCGGGGCGCCGGCGGCCGGAACCGCCGGTGGTTTTCCCAGAAGCCCTGGTGAGCGGCGACCCCAACTGAGGAGACATGGAGGGCGCCCTACAGGGGCGCCCTCCGCCGTTTACTCCTTGAAGGCCAGCGACACGGCGAAGTCGCCGGCGGGGTCGGTCCACCACCGGGCCAACGACAGATCGGCGTCGCCCAGCTCGTCCTCGACACCCTGGCGGCGGAACTTGGCGCTGATCTCGGTGCGCATGGCCTCGCCAGCGCCGTAGTCCACGGTGAGGCCCAAGTCGGCCACGGTCACCCGCTGGACCGCGCTCGACCGCAGCCACATCTCGATCCACTCCTCGTCGGGGTCGAAACGGGCGACGTGGGTGAACCGGCCCGGCACGAAATCTGCGCCCAGCTCCCGGTTCACCACGTGCAAGACGTTGCGGTTGAACTCGGCCGTCACGCTGGCGGCGTCGTTGTAGGCCGCTTCGAGGCGGGCCACGTCCTTCACCAGGTCGGTGCCGAGGAGCAGGCTGTCGCCGGGCGCCAGCATGGCCGCCACCTCGGACAGGAACAGCGCCCGCTGCTTGGGCGCCAGGTTGCCGATCGTGCCGCCCAGGAACGCCACCAGCCGGCGTCCGCCGCCGGGGATGGTGGCCAGGTGGTGCTCGAAGTCGCCGACCACGGCGGTGACCGCGGCCTGGGGGTACTCCCGGGCGAGCGTGGTCGCCGCGTGGCGGAGGGTGGGCTCACTGACGTCGAAGGCGACGATGCGGTCGAGCCGGCCGGCGCCGGCGAAGGCGTCGAGGAGCAGCCGGGTCTTCTCCGATGTGCCCGACCCCAGCTCGACCAGCGTGTCGGCACCGGAGAGCCGGGCGATCTCCGCCGCCCGCGCCTCGAGGATGCTGCGCTCGCAGCGGGTCGGGTAGTACTCGGGGAGGCGGGTGATGTCGTCGAACAGCTCCGAGCCGCGGGCGTCGTAGAAGTACTTGGGCGGGAGTTCCTTGGGCGCATACGTGAGGCCGGCGGGGACATCGTGGCGGAGGGCGTCCCGCAACTCCGCGGGCGACAGGTGGA
>JANMRJ010000961.1:0-4124 GCA_031370985.1 Acidimicrobiales bacterium | reverse complement strand
GGCAGTAGCGGGGCCGTTGATGGCGGACTGGAACCTTTGTCCAGCGCCCGCGCCCCACCCGCCACGCGGGCCTGGGGGCGGGCGACGACCGCGTCGGTGGATCGGGCGCCAGGGTCGGAGAACGAGTCGGTGTTGGCGTTGACGATCCCCATGACGAGTGGGGTGTCCCAGGCGAAGGTCTCGTCCTTCAGACGCAGTCGGGCCACGGCGCCTAGGCTGGCAGGCCGATGGATCCCCTGCCCATGCCGGACCTGGGTCCGACCGGGGACGACGCCCTCACCGGCTGGCTGGCCGAGGTCGAAGGCCGGCTGACGGCCATTGAGGCCCGCCTGGCCGCGCTCGAGTCGGCGCTGCGGCCGGCCGTCGCCGAAGAGGTCCACGGCGCCACCGCCGAGCTGCGGCGCGCCATCACCGAGTTGGGCCGGCGCCTCGTCACGGACCTGCCGCATGAGCTGGCCCGCCACCGCGACGCCATCGTGGCCGAGCTGCGGCCGCCCCCTCCGCCCCCGCTCCCACCCGAGCCGCCAGAGGTCCACGAAGGGCCGGCGGCACCCGAGCCCAACGACACCGACGACCTCGACGACCTCGACGACGCTGACGGCCTCGCCACGGCGGACTCGGCCGGCATCCGCCGGCGCCGGCGCTGGCGCGGGTAGCCGGCCCGAGGATGCGCATCGGCTTCGACGGCACGCCCCTGCTCGGCGCCAAGACGGGCATCGGGTGGTACACCCACGAGCTCATCGACGCCGCGGCCAAGCTGTCACCGCAGGACGAGATGGTGGTCTTCCCCATCTCGTGGCGCACCGCCCGTCACCTCAACCTCGACCCGCCCCACCGGCCGAACGTGGCCGTGGAGCGGAAGCTGGCGCCGGCCCGCCCGCTGTGGGCCATGTGGGACCGGGTGCAATGGCCGCCGGTGGAGTGGCTGGTCGACTGCGACGTGTTCCACGCCACCAACTTCATCGCCCCGCCATCGCGCAAGGTCCCGATCGTCGTCACCGTCCACGACATCGGCTTCGTCCACAACCCGGCCGCAGTGACGCCCGACGTGCGGCGCATGGCCCGTCTGCTCCCCGACATCCTGCGCCGGGCCGCCGCCATCATCACCGTCTCCCGCTTCACCGCGGAGGAACTCATCAGCTGGCTACCCGAGGTGTCCCCGAAGGTCACCGTCATCCACAACGGCAGCCACGCCCGGTCGGCGCCGGCCGCCCCCCCAGTGCCGGTCGACACGCCGCCGTACGCCCTCATGCTCGGCACGTTGGAGCCGCGCAAGAACCTGCCCCTCGCCCTCGACGCGATGCGCATCCTGCGCCGGCGCGGCGTCGATCTGCGGCTGGTGCTGGCCGGCGGCCGCAGCAACCTGCTCGACGTCCCGGCCGAGCTGCGCAAGCGCGGGCTGGGCGAGCCCGAGGTCACCCGCACCGGCTACGTCGATGACGCCCGAGTGTCCGCCCTGCTGGCCGGCGCCCGGGTACTGGTCTTCCCGTCCCTCTACGAGGGCTTCGGCATGCCCTTGCTCGAGGGCATGGAGGCCGGCGTGCCGGTGATCGGCGTGCAGGCGGGCGCCACGCCGGAAACAGTCGGCGACGCCGGCCTGCTGGTTTCACCCGGTGACGCCGAGGGCTTCGCCGACGCCATGGTTGCCGCCGCGTTCGACGACGAGGTGCGGGCCCGGCTGATCCCCGCCGGCCACGCCCAAGCGGCGAACTTCACCTGGAAGCGAGCGGCCGCAGCCACCATCGAGCTTTACCACCAAGTCGGCGCCTAGCCCGACCCCGCCGGCTGCCAGAAGCCGCATTGGCATGATCGGCGGCCAGCGCGGGACTACCGTTAGTGGCTTGCGAACCAGAAAACTGTTGCTCGTCGTCCTAACCCTTGCCGCCCTGCTGGCCCCCGACGCGGCTGGAGCGCAGACGCCATCAACGATCCCGTCCTCGAACGGCGTCGCCCCCGTGGCCGGAAACGCACAGCCCACCCCGCGCCATGACGCCGACGCGGCCGAGGCCGGCCGCCAGGCCGGGGCCCAGGGCACCGGCGCCCCCGTCGCCGTCGGCGAGGGCCCGGGTACCGCTCCATTGCCTGCGCCCCCGGGCGCCGGCGCCGCCAACCCGCCGGGGTTCACCACCTTCCGCGTCTATGCCACCCAGTACGCTCCCAACACTCCGGGCAGCGTCGAGGTGGCCGTGCCTGACAAGTGCGCCAAGTTCGGGGCCCTGAAGATCCAGGGCGTGCTGAACGACTTCGGCTGCCCGGCGGGCTACCGCCTCGATCTCGACTACCGCGTCGTCGTGACCCGTGACGGCGGCCAGACCGCCACCATTCCCGTGAAAGACGTCGGGCCGTGGAACGTGGACGACAACTACTGGGCCGGCCCCGGTTCCGCCCGGCCGCGGCGACGCTTCACCGACCTGCCCCGGGGCGTCCCCGAGGCCCAGGCCGCGTTCTACAACAAGTACAACACCGTCCCCAACTGCGTCAGCCTCTCGACCGGCCAGGGCAGCGGCAGGGCCGATGGCGCCGACCAGTTCGGCCGCTGCGTGCTCAACCCCGCCGGCATCGACCTGTCGATCGAGGCGGCCAAGCAGCTCGGCCTGGGCAACCTCGAGAACGCCTGGGTCACCGTCAGCTTCCTGTGGGAGCCGTCGGACACCACCCTCACCGTCCAGCACAGCGGCAAGAACCTGGACATCAACTACGTGTCGACCGACCGGGGCGCCCAGGCCATCCAGTGGCCGGCCAACGGCGGGCGCAACCAGGCATGGCGGTTCATCTCCACGGGCACGGCCGGCGTGTACTTCATCCAGGTCCAGCACAGCGGGATGATGCTCGATGTCGAGGGCGTCTCCAAGGAGGACGGCGCCCGGGTCATCCAGTGGCCGGCCAACGGGCAGATCAACCAAATGTGGAAGCTCGTGCCCGTCGGGACGACGGGCGCCTTCAACATCATCGCCCAGCACAGCGGGAAGGCCCTCGACGTGGGCGGGGTGTCGAAGGAAGACGGCGCCCTCATCATCCAGTGGCCCACCAACGGCGGCACCAACCAGATGTGGAGGCCGACGATCAGCGGCCTGTGACGGGCTAGGCGCCGGCACGTGCGCGTCCTGGTGGTGGCCGAGCAGCTGCGTAGGCCCGTCTCCGGGATCGGCACCTATATCCGTGGCCTGCTCCAGGGTCTGGGTTCCTCTGGCAAGCCCGAGGTGACGCTCTGGGCCAGCCGACCACCCCGCGGTGGCCCCGACCCCTTGGCCGGCTTCGGCCTGCCCGTCAAGACATCGGCCCTTCCCGGGCCGGCGATGACCCGCGCCTGGGACCGGGGCCTGGGCCGCCCCCCGGGCCATCCTGACGTGGTGCACGCCACGTCGCTGGCCATCCCCCCGTCGGGTGGCGCGCCGTTGTCGGTCATGGTCCACGACCTGGGCTGGCGGCACTTCCCCGACGCCTACCCGGCCCGGGGCCGGCGCTGGCACGAGGCCGCGCTCGGGCGGGCGCTCGCTGGCGCCGGCCCGCTCATCGTCCCCTCGGCCACTGTGGCCGACGATCTCCTGGCCGCCGGCGCCGCCGCGTCCCGGGTCGTGGTGGTCGAGGAGGGCTGCGACCACCTGGCGCCGCCCGACGAGGCCGGCGCCGACGACCTGCTGGCCCGCCTGGGCCTCGCCGGCGACTTCGTGCTCACCGTCTCCACCCTGGAGCCGCGCAAGAACCTGCCCCGCTTGCTGGCCGCCTACGACTCGGTCCGCGACCGGCTGCCGCCGTTCCTGGTCGTCGGCCCCACCGGGTGGGGGCCGGCGGTGCAGCCAGGAGCCGGCGTGGTCCTCGCCGGCCCGGTCTCGGGTGGGGCTCTCACCGCCCTCTACCGGCGGGCCCGGGTGATGGCCTACGTCCCGCTGCGAGAGGGCTTCGGGCTGCCTGTCGTCGAGGCCATGTCGTGCGCCACGCCGGTGGTCGCCAGCCCCGTGCCCAGCGCCGGCGGGGCGTCGCTCGAGGTCGACCCGTTCGATGTCGACGCCATCGCCGGCGCGTTGGTGGCGGCGGCGACCGAGGAAGGCCGCCGGGCGGAGCTGGTGGCCGCCGGCCGGGCCCCGGCCCGCGGCCAGTCGTGGGGCGCCGCCCCCGGCGCCCCC
>JANMRJ010000850.1:0-1327 GCA_031370985.1 Acidimicrobiales bacterium | reverse complement strand
GCAGATCTTCGAGAAATCTCCGGCTGACAAATTCCAACGCCTCATCCCATTCCGAAGTGACATCCCAGCTCTCAAGGAGTTGGTCGACTGTCCCACCTGCAAGATGAACCCCCTCGGGAACAAATGATCGGAGACGACCTAGTATCGCCTCCTCCAACCGAGTGGGGTCAATCGTAGACACAGGTCAAGTGCCCGTAAGCAGTTCGCGTTTGGGCTGGGCCGTAGGAGTGGAGCACATAGATGTCAACTATCGCCCCAGGAACCAGATCCTTGGCGCTGATAGACGAGTGAGGGTTGTAGAACCATTTCAGCGGATTTCCAAGGTTCGTCGCTTGACGTCGGGGCCTCTTGCCGGGCTTCGGGACAGTCACTTCCCAGAACCAGGTTCCATAGTTGTCAGCCTGATCGTACATTGTGGCTCCCCACGCCAAGGCACCCTTGGGCGACTTCTGAATGCTGATTGACCCAACGTTGCCTCTCTTGGTGTAGTTGCTACACGACTCCAGACGACCGTCGAGGTCGAACGTGTTGATGGGGTCGCCGTGCACATACGCGTAGTCGTTGGCACACCCGCCCTCCACGGGGTCGACCGACAGGAAGCGGCCGAGGGCGGGCAGGTAGGGCCGGGCCCCCATCTCGATGGTGGCCATGGAGCCAGCGTGCTCCAAGGGGCGCTGGGCCGATCCCAGCCAGCCGTAGTCGAAGTTGCCGGCGGAGTCGTCGGGCACGGCGGTGCTCTGGCCGAACGGGTCATAGGTGATAGTCGCGCCCTGCTTGACCCCGGTGGCGTTGGCGGTGGCCATGACGTCGCCGTGGACGTTGGGGTAGCTCCAGACGTCCCCTCCGGCCCGCTTGGTGAGGAGCACGCCGCCGATGATGCCGACGGTGCGCTCGGTGACGTTGTTGGCGGTGTCCATGACGAAGCTCGGCGAGTCGCCCGGCCCGGCGAAGCCGTAGCGGGTGGTCACACCGTCCTCGGTGCGGGCCACGATGCGGTCGGTGGCGTCGCGTACGTATCGGACACTGGCCCCGGCCCCCGAGGTGGCCACGTGGCGGTCGGCGCCGTCGAAGGACAGCTGTTGGACGCCGAGCACCCGTGTGTTGCCCCGGCTGTCATAGGTGGGGGTGCCGATGACCGCGTCGGTGGAGGACACCAGGCGGTCGGCGCCGTCGTAGCAGTACTTCGTCGTGGTGGCGTTGTCGATGAGGCTGGTGCGGTTTGAGTTGTCACCCGACGGCCAGGCCCCGCACATCGTGTTGTCGTCGTAGCGGTACTCGAGGGTGTGGCCGGGCACCCAGGCCTTGCTCAGCCGCCCGGCGGCGTCGT
>JANMRJ010000848.1:0-2038 GCA_031370985.1 Acidimicrobiales bacterium | reverse complement strand
CCGCCTCGAGGTCGTCGATCCGGAGCGTGGCTTCGCCGGTCCGTGGCTCGACGACGATGAGATCCGCGTTCGGATCCAGTCCGCGCGCAGCGAGGTGGCTCGTCAGTGCATGCCGGTCGGAGGGGAAGAGAGGGCCGTCGGTCAGGATCGCCCGCCGACGCCCGGCCGGGCGGAAGAACGACGTCAGCAGCAGATGGATATCGACGGTCAGGCTGTTCAGCAGGCCGATCTCGTCGGGTCGGGCACCGACGACCCGCGCCATCGGCTCACGCAGCGTCAGATCGCGGGTGAACCACGGCCGGCCCGGGTCGAACCAGGCATCGACGCCCAAGCGCGCCCAGGCGTCGAGCTCGGTCTCGACCGCGCCACGGGCCGTCCGCGTTTGGAGGCCGAGCGACTGGCCGGCAAGATAGACCGCCGGTGTCCCGTCGCGCGCGGTCGGGATGAGAAAGCGGTCCCGCAGCGCAATGAGCGGATCGGCGGCATCGCGGGCGAGCGCGTCGGCCTCGGTCTGCGCTCCCTCTCGGGCTGCCTGTTGGGCGTGGAGTTCCGTGGCAGGTCTCCGCTGCTCGTTGGGGCGTCGCGAGGGTAGCATCACCCGATGCAGCCTTCCCGACGCCCTGGTCGTGCCCGTTCCGGCGCGATCCTCCTGACCACGCTGAGCGCGGCCACGACCGTCGAGCCGAGTGCACCGCCGTCCGCCGCATCGACCCCGGTCCCGTCCGACGGTCAGACCGCCGGCCAGACGCGCACCGACACGTTCGGCAGCGAACAGGTCTGGGTCCCGGCCGGGACCTTCACGATGGGCACCGATGCCAAGGCGATCGCCGCCCTGACCGCGGCGAACCCGCCCGACTGGGTCGCGCCGGAGTTCCCGAGCGAGCAGCCCGCGCACGAGGTGACCCTCACCAAGGGCTACTGGATCGACAAGGATGAGGTCACCAACAAAGAATTCGACGCCTTCGTCGATGCCGGCGGCTACGCCAACCAGGAGCTTTGGTCGGCCGGCGGATGGGCGTGGCTGAGCGGCAAGGACGCGACCCTGCCGTTGCATTGCCAGGGCGACGTGCCGAACAACCCGCGGATGTGCCTGACCTGGTTCGAGGCGGAGGCCTACGCGGCGTGGCGCGGCGGCCGTCTTCCGACCGAAGCGGAGTGGGAGTACGCGGCGCGCGGACCGGAGTCGAAGGTGTTCCCGTGGGGCGACGCCTTCGATCGCGGCGAGGCGAACATCATCAACAGCATCGGGCCCAAGCCTGTCGGCAGCTACCCGACCGGGGTCAGCTGGGTCGGTGCCACCGACATGGCCGGCAACGCGATGGAATGGGTCTCGGACTGGCTCGGGGTCGACTATTACGCCACGAGCCCCGGCACCGATCCGACCGGCCCGGCAACTGGCACGATCAAGGTCGAGAAGGGCGGCTGGTGGGGAAGCAACGAGTTCGTGGCACGCTCGGCCTACCGCCATTACGAGGATGCACCGACCTACGGCGATAAGCACATCGGCTTCCGGGTCGCGTCGCAGTGACGCGGCCGACGATCGTCGCGATGGGCGGCGGCGGCTTCTCGATGGAACCGGACAACCCGCTCCTCGACGACCACGTCCTGGACCTGGCCCGCGCCGAGCGCGGCCGGCAACGCCCGCGGGTGTGCTTCCTCGCGACGGCGAGCGGCGACTCGCCGGCCTACATCGCCTCGTTCTATGCGGCCTTCGCTCAGCGTGCCGAGGCGACCCATCTCGCCCTGTTCATCCGGACGGTCGACGACATCGAGTCGTTCCTGCTCGACCAGGACGTCATCTACGTCGGGGGTGGCAACACCGAGAACATGCTCGCGATCTGGCGGGTCCACGGCGTCGATCGCATCCTCGGGCAGGCCTGGGAGTCGGGCATCGTGCTGACCGGGCTCTCGGCTGGATCGCTGTGCTGGTTCGCGACCGGATCGACAGATTCGTTCGGGGCCGGGCTGGCTCCCCTGTCGCTGGGCCTCGGGTTCCTGGCCGGCAGCCACTCACCCCACTACGACGGCGAGGCGACGC
>JANMRJ010000810.1:0-2200 GCA_031370985.1 Acidimicrobiales bacterium | reverse complement strand
CCCGGCTCACGCTTCAGGGGCTACGGCAGGGCTACGGCACACATGGGCGACGCTCGCTCTTGAGCGTGGCGTCCATCCTCGTGTCGTCCAGGAGCGAAAAGGGCACTTTTCCGCCGATGGTGACCATGACCATCTACCAGCATGTGCTGCCCGGCGACGACCAAGCCGCGGCAGCAGTCGGGGCCCGGGCCATCCTCGGCGACGGGTAGATGTCCTTGTCGAGTCGCTCCCGTCAGCCGTTCATCCGCTCACGCAGAGCGGATGCGAAACCGGACGCGCCGGCGCGGTCGAGTCGTCCGAGGTACTCGCCAACGGTCCATGGCGGCCGAGTCTTCATCGCCAGAACTCGCTTCACCGTCTCGATGAGACGATCGGGCGCGTGCTCCAGCCGTCGGAGCAGATAGCTCTCCGGAGTCTCGACGACCACGCCGTGGTTGTCGAAGAAGTCGACGTCGAAGTGGCGAAGATTTTCGGTGATGAGCGAAGTGGCGCCGCCAGCGAGCGCGGCGGCGCCGTGAACCCGGTCATCGGGATCGGGACCGGGAACCGTCTCGATGATCGACTCGTAGTCGTCGGGAGCGATCCGTCCGGAAGGAAAGGCTTGTCGGATGGCGCTGGTGATCGCACTCGCCTGCTCCGGCGTGCGGCGCTGCTCGCGGACGATCACGCGCTCCCACTCCGCCAGTAGGAAGTCGCTCCAAAGAAGGTCGTGGTGGAAGTCCTCGGCCATCGACAGCAGCAGATCCATGAGCGTCATCGGGAACAGGACGTTGGTGTCCAGGTAGAGACGCTCCACGGCGAAACTGCTCAGGCGTCGGCCAGATCGGCGTCCTCGACGGCGCGCCGGAATGCCTCGACGCCTGCCCGCCGACGGTCGCGCTCGACCTGGAAGGCGAGAACATCGGCTAAGAGAAGGCGTCGGTGCGCACTCGACGGGAGGGTCTCGCTTGCGATCACGCCGTCGTCGAGCAGGCGCGAGAGGTACTGCCGGGACAAGCCCAGGACCTCGGCCGCCTCGTTCGGTGTGAGCACCTCGTCCGACCGGAGCATGGTCACGTTGTGGCCGGCGGCGATCTCCTCGCTCGCTCGCCGCAGCAGCCGGCTCAGCCCTTCGGGCAGGTCGACGCGGTCGCCGGCGGCATCCACCGCCACGAGAGTCCCCTCCAGAGCTGCGACACGGCGAGCGGCTTCCCGAGCGTCCGGCGAGGCGGTCACTTCGTCGGCGGCGGCGAGACGACGGCCACGAGGCATAACGCAAAGATAGCGGCTATCTGCTGCAAGAGCACCCTTCCCGGCCATAACCTCATGCGGGCATCGAGGGGTCACGTCCGTCATAACGCGCCTGTTCGCCAGAATTCCTCCGCCCGAGGAGCGGTCGCGCACTCCAGTAGGCCGCACGATGTCGGCTCGTGTCGCCCGGTATCGCACCGTCCAGCGGTCCGAAGGGTTGCAATTGGGTTGCAGTCGGTCGGTGCGACGACTGGGTGCGGGACCGTCCAAAACATAAAACCGCAGGTCAAAGGGGGTGGGCGAGGGGGGACTTGAACCCCCACGTCCTTTCGGACACAGGAACCTGAATCCTGCGCGTCTGCCTATTCCGCCACTCGCCCGAGCGACTCGCCCACGGTAGCGGACGCGCAGGCTCAGGTTCTGCGGTGCCTGGGTAAGCTCGCTTCAACATGGGATTGCAGGGTTTCGAGCAACGCCTGGAGCGGCTGGTCGAGGGTGTGTTCGCCAAGACGTTCCGCAGCGGGCTCAAGCCGGTCGAGGTCGGCCGGCGCCTCACCCGGGACATGGACCTGCACCGCACCCTCGGCGTGAACGGCCCGCTGGCCCCGAATCAATTCACCGTGGCCCTGAGCCCGGCGGATTCCGAGCAGTTCGAATCCTTCGCCGAGGTGCTCACCCGGGAACTGGCTGAGGCCGCCCGTGACCATGCCCGCAGCGAGGGGTACGGGTTCGTGGGTCCGGTGCATGTCGAGATGAACATCGACAACTCCCTTAGCCAGGGCCAGTTCCTCGTGGCCAGCGGGTTCCAGGAGGCGCCCGGCGGCGCCGCGGTCGGCTCGCTGTTCCTCGAGGACGGCCGGCGCATCGAGATCGGCGAAGCGGCCGTGGGCATCGGCCGGATGCCCGAGTGCGACATCAACCTGTCGGATCCCAACGTCAGCCGCAAGCACGCCGAGGTCCGCCGGCAGGG
>JANMRJ010000801.1:0-1603 GCA_031370985.1 Acidimicrobiales bacterium | reverse complement strand
GCTGTTCACGGCCGGTCTCCAGAACGTCGGCGCGGCGGTCCGCGACGGCGATGAGGAACATGGGCTGCACGGACGGCTGTCGAATTTGCCGGCCCTCAACGTGACCGTCGAGACGGTCGAGGACGATCGTGGGCTCGCTGTCGTCGTGCGGGGCGAGGTTCGTGAGACGACCGTCTATGGCGTCGACCTTGTGCTGCACCGGACCCTCCGGTTCTCCGTCGGAGACCCGCGGATCGAGCTGACCGACGAGGTCGAGAACCGGGGTTACCGAGCGGCGCCGGTGTTCCTGCTTTATCACGTCAATCTCGGCCACCCGGTCGTGGCGGCCACCTCCCGCCTGGTCGCGCCGCCTGCCGAGGTCGTTGGATGGGACGAGGTTTCCCGCGCCGCGGAGCCGGAGTTCGACCGGTTCGTGCCGCCGACGGCGGGGTTCCCGGTCCAGGTCTTCGAGCATCGCCTGGCGGCGACTGGTGACGATCGGGTCCGGATCGGGATCGTCAACGAGGCAGACCCGGCGTCCGGAGGGATCGGCGTGGTCCTCGAGTACGACCGACGTCAGCTTCCCCGGCTCTGGCACTGGCGGATGCTGGCCGAGGGCACCTACGTGACCGGGATCGAGCCGGCCAACTGCGGCCTGCAGGGACGCGTCGCCGAGCGTGAGGCCGGGCCGCTGGACGAGCTTGCCCCGGGTGGGCGGCGAATGTTCGGTGTCACCATTCGCGCCGCTGTCGGGGCGAATGTGGCTCGACTGGCCAGGGAGAGCTGACGATGGAGTATCTCGTCCACATCGAGGTCGGCTGGCCGGCCGACGGTGACCCAGCGGAGCTCGACCGGCTGACCGCGAAGGAGCGGGTGCGGGCGCGCGAGCTGGCTGACGCCGGGATCATTCGCCGCCTGTGGCGGATCCCCGGCCGGCGCGCAAACTGGGGCCTGTGGGACGCCGCCGACGCGACGGAGCTGCATGCGGCCATCGCCTCGCTCCCGTTCTACCCTTGGCTGTCGGTCGACGTCCAGGCTCTCGCGGCACACCCCGACGATCCCCATCCTGAGCCTGCGGAAGCGCGATGACCGCTCCCGACGACGGCCTGGCGATCCCTGCCGACTTCGTGGCAAACCTCTTCGACCTGCGCGGCCGTGTGGCTGTCGTAACCGGTGCCGGCAGTGGCCTCGGGGCGGCGATCTCGATCGGGTACGCCCAGGCCGGCGTGACCGTGGTCGTCGCCGACCTGAACGACGAAGGGGCAGGCGCCACCGTGGCCACGATCGCGGAGCAGCGCGGTGTGGCCCATGCCCGGCACCTCGACGTCACCTCGAAGGCTGAGGTGGATGCTCTCGCGGACGCCGTGATCGATGAGCTCGGGCGGGTCGACATCCTGGTGAACAGCGCCGGCAGCGCCTTCCGCTCGCCGGCCGAGGAGTTCCCCGAGGAGCGCTTCGACTTCATCCTCGATCTCAACCTCAAAGGGACCTACCTGTGCTGCCAGGCGTTCGGCCGGAAGATGCTGGCGCAGGGCTCGGGCAGCATCATCAACTTGGGCTCGATCGGCTCCTTCGTCGGCTACCCGTGGGCCAGCGCCTATCTCGCCTCGAAGGGCGGCGTGCT
>JANMRJ010000755.1:0-1928 GCA_031370985.1 Acidimicrobiales bacterium | reverse complement strand
GCCGCGGCGACGTCGCCGGAGCGCAGGTTGGCCAGCGCCTCGCGCTCGGCGGGATCGACCTGGCGGACGTTCTCGTCCAGCACGTGCACCGCACCGCCGAAGCGCTTGGCCAGGGCCTCGAAGCCGCCGCCGGGGCCGACGGAGCCCAGCTGGCGGGGGTCGCCCACCACCATGACCACCTTGGTTCCGGCGTGGCGGGCCGCCTCCAGGAAGGCGAGCAGCGCAGCGTCGTCGGTCATGGCCGCCTCATCCAGTACGGCGATGTGGCGGGGCGACAGCTGCAGGCTGTTGTGGGCGATGCGCCAGTTCAGCGAGGCCAGGGTGCGGCTCGGTTCGATGCCGCCCTCCCGGGCCAGGGTCCGAGCCGCCTGCCCGGACGTCGAGGTGCCCACCACCTCATAGCCGGCCGCCTCGAAGCCGTCGCGTGCGGCGGCCAGGGCGGTCGTCTTGCCGGAGCCGGCGATCCCGACGACCAGCTCCACCCCCCGGCCCGAGGTCAGGATGCCCTCGACTGCGGAGCGCTGGCCGGCGGTCAGGGAGCGGCACATCGACGACTCGGCCCGGGCCACCGCCTCCTGCGCCGCCACCGGCGACACGGCGGCGCCTGGACGGGCCACCTGGGACTCCACGCACCGGGCGATGGCCTGTTCCCGGGCGATGGTGGTGGCGGTGGCATAGGCCGGCTGGGAGGCCCCGGCCACGTGGAGCAGCCGCACCGCCTCGGGGTCGGCGAGGGTGCGCCCGACCACCCGGGCCACCTCGTCGAGGTTCCGCCCGTAGAGCTCCGGGGCCACGGCCACGATCACGTCTCGCTTGGAGAAGATCTTGCGGACCACGAGCGGGCTGTCATCAGCCAAGGCCTGGGTGGCGATGGCGCGTAGCTCGTGGTTGCTCAGCTCGGGAGACGGCCGGCGGTAGAGGGCGGCCTCGTGCTCTATCGAGGCGGCGACGCGCTCCACGCTCCAGCCCACGTCGCCAATCTCGGCGACCCAGCGGGGCATGAGCTCGCCCACCGGGCTGTGGCGCTTGGGACCGCGAGTAGTGCGGGCGGCGATGTTGCGGGCCCGGTAGGACTCGTAGCCGGTGCGCTCCAGCTCCTCGGCGATCTCCGCGGCCCGCTTGGCGTGGACCCCCGTCACGGCCTCGGGCACGCCGGCGATGGCCCAGTGGCCGAGGCGTCCCGAGGGACCGGGGTCGGCCACGATGCCGTAGCCCAGCTCCACGGCCCGTTGCGCGGACGCGACCCGGCCGAACATGGTGGCGGCGTGGAGGTGCTCGCGCCACAGGGCCGTGTCGGCCGCCTTCCAGCCGCCTTTGGCGTCGGCCATCCGCACCAGGTTGGCGACGAGGACGTGGTCGTGGGGACAGGGGTCGCCGGCCCGGGAGGTGGAGTGGCGGGTGGAGGCGTAGATGAGGCCCTGGGTCTGGGTGCGCTCCGCTGACCTCCCACGCCGGCCTCCGATGGCGCCCGTCAGCTTCTCCAGGTAGGCCAGGGTGGCGTTGCGCTCGGCGTCCATAATGCGGTGCATGTCCTCGGCCCGGCCGATGACTCCCAACTCGGCGACGGACTTGTGGGCAGAGATGACCAGCTCCAGGCCGGGGCGCTTGGTGTTGACGAGACGCTCGCCGGTGGTGGGGTCGCAGGCACCGTCGGGACCGAACAGGGCCTCGTACTGGGCGTCGGTGACCGCGCCCTCCAGGCCCAGGGTTTGGGCCCCTCGACCGCCCCACAGCAGCGGCGTCTCGCCTCGTGAGGCGTAGTAGGCGAGGGCCTGGCCGGGGTGGTCGTCGCCCCGGGCAAGCACCGTCGAGCGGTGGTAGTCGACCGAGTCGGCTCCCATCATCCGCATCCATGCCACGGCGGCAACCCCTCCGGCAACCCCCGGGAGGGGCTGCAATCGTGTTCTCGTCCCTTTTGGCATTGTAGG
>JANMRJ010000976.1:0-2112 GCA_031370985.1 Acidimicrobiales bacterium | reverse complement strand
CGTGCCGACCCGGGGCATCCCGTTCCCGGCCGGCGACCCGTCGCTGGAGCCGGCAGAGGAGCGGGCCTGGCGCCAGCGGCTGCTGGAGCGGGCGCTGGAGGCGGTGGCGACGGCGGTCCACGAACCGACCATTTTCGAGGTGAACTAGTAAAGATGCCCGATGTCGTCATCAGCGCCGCGGCCCAGGTGCTGGCCCATGTGCCCGGCCTGGCCCGCCACGGTTCCAAGCCCCGGCGCGAGCTGCCCAAGAGCGCCGAGCAGGCCACCCAGTTCGCCGCCGCGCTCCGCACCTTCGACGAGGCCGCCGCCTACCCGCCCCACCAGGCGTGGATCGGCAACATCCACCCCCGCGACCTGGGCGACCGGCCCTGGTCGGCGAGCGCCGGCGCCCCCACGCGCTCGGGACGTTTCGGCGAGATCATGCCCGAGGAGGAGTTCCTCGGCCTCCTGGCCGTGGTCGACGACTTCGAGCTGTTCGCCCTCTCCCCCGGCGCGGCCCAGGCCGCCGGCGCCGGCCTGGCCGCCCACCCGCTGGCCAAGGCGTTCAACCTGGACCGCATCGAGAAGGCCACCAGCGACATCGAGGCCACCGCCGCTGAGCCCAAGGCCCTCCGCCTCACCGCCGGCGCGGTCATGCGCTGCGCCCAGGCCGACGACGAGTCGCTGTCCGCCCACGTCCTGATCGACAACCTGGCGGCCAAGGCCACCGCCACCCTGGCCCTACTCCACATGCTCGAGAACTCGGGCATCGACCCCACGTCGATCGATTACGTCATCGGCTGCGGCGAGGAGGCCATCGGCGACCGCTACCAGCGCGGCGGCGGCAACATGGCCAAGGCGGTGGCCGAGGCCGCCGGCCTCACCGACGCCTCGGGCGCCGATGTCAAGAACTTCTGCGCCGCCTTCGTGCCCGCCCTCGTCGTGGCCTCGTCACTGGTCAGCGCCGGCGTGTTCCGGCGGGTGGCCGTCGTCTCCGGCGGGTCGATGGCCAAGCTGGGCATGAAGTTCCAGGGCCACCTGGCCAAGGACCTGCCCATCATGGAGGATGTCCTGGGCGGCACCGCCTGCCTGGTCGAGGCCGACGACGGTCGCTCGCCTCGCGTCCGCCTCGACGTGGTCGGCCGCCACCGGGTGTCCGCCGGCGGCGCCGCGGCCGAGGTGATGAAGGCGCTGGCCATCGAACCGCTCACCCGCCAGGGCATCGCCATGACCGACATCGACGACTTCGCCACCGAGCTCCACAACCCCGAGATCACCGAACCCCAGGGGTCGGGCAACGTGCCCGAGCGCAACTACAAAATCATCGCCGCCCTCGCTGCGGCCAAGGGCGACATCGCCCGCGCCGACATCGCCGCCTTCGTCACCGAGCGAGGCATGCCCGGCTTCGCCCCCACCCAGGGCCACCTCGCCTCCGCGCTCTGCTACGTGCCCCACGCCCTGGATCGCCTGACCACCGGCGACGCCGGTAAGGTCATGTTGTTGGCCAAGGGCAGCCTGTTCCTGGGCCGCATGTGCCAACTGTCCGATGGAATGAGCGTGCTGCTCGAACGAAACGCTGGGAGGTGAACAACAAGTGCTCCAAGGAAAGAAAGTGATCGCGGTGGGCGAACGCGACGGCATCTCGGGTCCGGCTATCGCCGCGTGCGCCAAGGCCGCCGGCGCCGAGGTGGTCTTCGTGGCCACCGAGTGCTTCGTCTGAACCGCGGCCGGGGCCATGGACCTGCAGACCCAGGAGGCAATCCTCCGGGCCAGCCAGACCTACGACAAGGCCGACTTGCTGGTATTGCTCGGCTCTCCCGACCCGGAGAGTGCTGAGATCGCCGCCGAGACGGTCATCGTGGGCGACCCGTCCTACGCAGGTGCCCTGGCCGGAGCCCAGTTGGGCCTTCTCACCTACCACGTACTCGAAGCAGAAGTGCACGCCGACATCCCCGACGACATCTGGGAAGCCCAGATCGGCGTGATGGCCGACGTTCTAGAGGCCGACGCCCTGGCCGCGACGGTGGCAGGGATGCGGGCGCAGGCATAGGGCCGGCGCCGGCTTCGAGTGCCGCCTGAGAGATGGTCGGTGGCGGTCGTCGAGAGGATCTGAAGGTCGATCGACCAGTAACC
>JANMRJ010000688.1:0-1412 GCA_031370985.1 Acidimicrobiales bacterium | reverse complement strand
CGAACCGACGTAGCCCGCTCCACCGGTTACCAGGATCCGCAACGCCGTACCTCCGCAGCCCAAGCCTACTATCACCGCCAATGCTATCGGGCCGCAGCCCAATGTTCCGAGCGCCTACTCCCCGCCTGCTCCTGCCCCGCGCCGACGCCCGCCGGGCAACGGCCCACACTCAGTCCGGATCACCAACCCGAGAGCGCGCCAGCGCCAGCAGCGTCAGGCGATCGTTCAGACCGGGATCCTCCAGCACGGCCTCGAGCAGCCGATCGAGGATTGCCCCCAGGAGCGGCCCGGGCGTCAGTCCCAGTTCCACGATGAGATCGTCGCCGTCCACGGCGAGGTCTGTCCGCTGCAGGGGGGCACGGGCCTTGAGCTGCCCGGCGACTCTCGCCCGAAGCTCGCTCAAGCCAGCCTGCTCACCCATGAGGCCGCTGCCCACGTCGTCCGCCTGGCGCAGCGCAAACAGCTCCTCGAGCCGGGACGGCCCGACCCGAGCGATGAAGCGTCGAACCGCCGCATCCCCCCAGGCTGGCTCGTACTCGAACATGTGCTGGCGGACCAGCTGCACCACCGGGTCGGCTGTGGCCCGCGCGAACCGGAGACGTCGCAGGAGCGCGGCGGCCACCTCGGCCCCGACGACCTCATGGCCGTGAAACGGCCCGTCACCAAGCGTCGCCGGCTTGCCGATGTCATGGAGCAGGGCCGCAAGTCGGACGAGCGGCAGGTCGACCGGGACCGCATCGACCGTCCGGACGGTATGGTCCCAGAGGTCTTCGCCCGGGATCTTGTCCTGCGGGACAGAGCGCTGGGCGGCCAACTCCGGGGAGATCCTGGCAAGCAGTCCGGTCGACTCGAGTAGCCGGAGGCCAACCGAGGCAACCGGCGCCCCGAGCAGTTTGAGCAGCTCGGCCGCGACCCGCTCACCGGATAGGTGGCGAACCAGGTCCGCGCTGTCGGGGATCGCCTGGAGCGTGTCCGGCTCGATCTCGAACCCCAGGGTGGCGGCCAGCCGGACCGCTCGGACCAGGCGCAGCGCGTCCTCGCGAAATCGGAGCGCCGGATCTCCGACCGCCCGCAGGAGCCGGCGCTCCAGATCCGCCCTGCCCCCGAACGGGTCCACCAGGGCCAGCGGCTCTCCCGGTCGGCCACCCCAGGCCAGCGCGTTCACCGTGAAATCGCGCCGGGCGAGGTCCGTCTCGATGTCGTCACCGAACTCCACCCGGTGCGGCCGTCGGAAGTCGGCGTAGTCGTGGTCGGTCCGAAACGTCGTGATCTCGGCCGTCAGGGCGCCCTGCCGGACCGCCACCGTCCCGAAGGCGTTCTCGTACACGGCGCCCGGGAAGAGGGCCAGCACGCGGTCCGGCCGAGCAGCAGTGGCCATATCCCAGTCGGCCGGCGTGCGCCCCAGGAACAGG
>JANMRJ010000662.1:0-1403 GCA_031370985.1 Acidimicrobiales bacterium | reverse complement strand
GTTGTCGACGACGATCGGGATCTCCTCGATGGCCGCGCCGACCGGCTTTCCGGCGTTGGCCGACTCCAGCCGACCCAGTTCGTCCGCGCGCGCCTCGATCGCGTCGGCCAGCTTGAGCAGCAACAGGCTGCGGTCCTGGGGCGTCGTGTGCTGCCAGGTCTGAAACGCCCGATCGGCCGCCTCGACCGCCCGGTCCACGTCCGCTGGCCCGCTGGCCGGAACGTGGGCGATAACCTGCCCGTTGGCCGGGTTCTCGACCGGGAGCGTCTCGCCGCTCGCACTGTCAACCCACGCGCCATCGATCCATTGCTGGTAGGTCTTGACCCGCGGCAGCGTGTCGGTCATCGGAATGTCTCCTGGTGCCTGGGATGCACGTGGCCCGCGCAACATTGCTCGCGCTGATTGTGCGACACGCAGGGAAGCGCGTCTCGGCTGGCGAGAAGGCGGGCGAGAAGGCCGCCGGGGGCGCTCGGCGTCAGTCCACCACGGGTTGCCTGGTGATGGCCAACCGCTCGATGAGATCTGCGGCACGGACGGTTCCCGGGCTGGCGCGCAGTCGGGCGGAGATGGCGGCCAGGCGGGCGCGCAGTCGGGCATCGCCAAGCAGCCGATCGATGGCCGTCCCGATCTCTTCGTCCTCGAATGTGTACGTGGGCAGGCGGACGCCAAACCCGGTCTCGTCGATCCGCTGCGCGTTGTCGTACTGGTCCCAGAAGAGCGGCAGGACGATCATCGGCTTGCCGGCCTGGAAGCACTCGGTCACCGTGTTGTTGCCGCCGTGGGTGATGACCAGGTCGACCAGCGGCAGGATCGACGGCTGAGGCAGGAACTCCGCCCCGACCATGTTCTCGGCCAGCTCGAACGCCTCGTGCTCGGGACCCTTCGACACGATGTACCGATGGGGCGTCCGGCCGAGCACGTCAACCAGACGGCGCATGAGCTGGACGTCCGCTGAACCGAGGCTGCCCAGGCTCAGGTAGATGAGCGCCCCGGCGCGATCCGACAGCGACTCGGGTAGCTGCCAGGCCAGCTCGGTCGTGCGCACGCAGGCGTCCAGGCGATGCCACGTCGGCGCCAACGGCACGGAGCGCGAGTAGTCGACCTCGGCTGGGTAGAGATAGAGGTTGAGGTAGGGCGATTCGTGGATGAACGCTGGCCCACTCCGGCTGTCCGGCAGGCCCGGCGCGCCGCGCTCGCGACAGAAGGCGTCGAAGTCATGCCACAGATCGGCGTGAACCCGGCGGTATTCGGCGCGGAAGACGTCCCAGCCGGCGCGGTCGGCCGACGGATAGCCGGAGAAGACGGGCGGGACGGCAGGGTCGAGCAGCTCGGCCGGATTGCAGGACGCGATCCGGACCCACGGCCGGCCGGCTGCGGGCAGGGCCGGGAACGCGACCACGTTG
>JANMRJ010000636.1:0-6731 GCA_031370985.1 Acidimicrobiales bacterium | reverse complement strand
GAGGAGAAGGCCACGTAGCGCCCGTCGGCGGAGATGGAGGGCTCGGCGCTGGCGGCGTTGGCCCCCCGCCGCCCAGGCCGGCCGAGACCAGGGCGGTGGTGCCGTCGGTCAGGTCCCGCCGGTAGACGGCGGGGACCTGGGTGGGGTTGGGCCCCCAGTTCGACGCCTTGGACACGAAGGCGACGTAGCGCCCGTCGGCGGAGATGGCGGGCTCGGTCGACACCGCGTTGGACTGCACCTCGTCGGAGTCGACCGAGACGATGTTGGAGGCGGCACCGGCGGCGAAGGTGGGGCCGCCGGTGCTGGGCGTGACCGCCGCGCTGGGCGCGGAGGCCGGGCCGGTGCCGGCCCGGTTGGTGGCGGTCACGGTGAAGGTGTAGGCGGTGGCGTTGGCCAGCCCGGTCATGTTGGCGCCGGTGACCGAGCCGCCCACGCTCAGCGTGCCTGCCCCGCCCGAGGCGGTCACGGTGTAGGAGGTGATGGCGCTGCCGCCGTTGGAGGACGGCGCTGACCAGGCGAGGTTGGCCGAGGCGTTGCCGGCGGTGGCGGTGACCGAGATAGGGGCGCCGGGAGGATCGGCCTGGGGGGTGACGGCGGCGCTGGGAGCGGAGGATGCGCCAGCGCCCACGGGGTTGGTGGCCGCGACGGTGAAGGTGTAGGCGGTGTAGTTGGCCAGGCCGGCGATGGTGGCCGTGGTGGTGGTGGCGTCGGTGGTGGCGGTGGCGCCCCCGGGGGATGCGGTGACGGTGTAGGAGGCGACCGGGGAGCCGCCGTTGCCGGCGGGCGCGGTCCACGTCACGGTGGCCGAGGCGTTGGCTGCACTGGCGGAGACGCCGGTGGGGGCGCCGGGCACGGTGGCGGGGGTGACGGCGGCGCTGGGTGCGGAGGCGGCCCCGGTGCCCAGGGCGTTGGTGGCGGTCACGGTGAAGGTGTACGGCGTTCCGTTGGCCAGGCCGGCCACGGTGGCGCCCGTCGCCGTCCCGGCCGCGACCGCCTGCTGGCCGCCGGGGAAGGCGGTGACGGTGTAGGAGGTGACCGTCGAGCCGCCGTTGGAGCCCGGCGGTGACCAGGAGACCTGGGCCGAGGCGTTGCCCCGGGCGGCGGTCACCGCGGTGGGCGCCCCCGGCGGGGTGCGGAAGCCGAAGTTGGCCACGCCGGCCTGGTGGGGGGCCAGGGTGATGGTGAGCGGGCGGGCTCCCGTGCCTACCGCCCCGGCGGGCAGGGTGGCGGGGCCCACGTCGGCCCGATAGGTCCCCGGGGCCAAGCCGTCGAAGCGCGCCGCGCCCGCGGCGTCGGTGGTCTGGGCCCCGAAGACGACATCATCGGCGGTGCCCAGGTTGTGGTCGGGGCCGGCCTCGCGAAGGGTGACGGACACGCCGGCGATCCCGGGCTCGCCGGCATCGGGGCCGGTGTTGGCGTTGGCGTCGATGAAGGCCCGGGTGATGAGCGACCCGTCATAGCGGAACCCGAAGTTGGCCGCCTCCGAGGCCTGGTGGGGGCCGAGGGCGATGTCGCGGGGCTGGGGCGTGGTTCCCACCGTTCCGGCCGGGAGGCTGGCGACCTCGACATCGGCCCGGTAGGCGCCGGGGGCCAAGCCGGCGAAGTGGTAGCCGCCGTTGGCGTCGGTGGTCTGGGACGGGTAGGCGACGTCGTCGGCGGTGCCGAGGGCCCCGTCGGCGCCGGCGCCGCGCAGGCTCACCCGCACCCCGGCCAGGCCGGCTTCGCCCGCGTCCTGGGCTCCGTTGGCGTTGGCGTCGAGCCACACCAGGGCGCCCACCGAGGCGTCGTAGGCGAACCCGAAGGTGGCGGTGGTGTAGGCCTGGTGTGGGGCGAGGGTGATCGCCAGCGGGCGGGGGCTGGTGGCGGTCGTGCCGGCGGGGACGCTGGTGGCGTCCACGTCGGCCCGGTAGGAGCCCGGGGGAAGGAAGGAGAAGCTGCCCTTGCCGTCGGCGTCGGCGGTGGCCGACGGGGAGGCGACGTCGTCGGCTGTCCCGAAGGCGCCGTCGGGGCCGGCCCACAGCAGGGTGAGCCTGGTCCCGGCCAGACCGGCCTCGCCGGCGTCGGGCGCCCCGTTGGTGTTGGTGTCGAGGAAGGCCCGCGCCGCGATGGAGCCGTCGTAGCGGAAGCCGAAGTTGGCGCCGGTGTAGCGCTGGTTGGCGCCGAGGTTGACCACGAGCGGATGGGGGCTGGTGGTGACCCAGCCTGCGGGCAGGCTGGCCGTGTCGATGTCGGCCCGATAGGTGCCGGGCAGCAGGTCGGTGAAGCTGTAGTTGCCCCCGGCGTCGGTGGTCTGGGGGGCGAAGGTGGTGTCGTCGACGGTGCCGAAGGCGCCATCGGGCCCGGCGCCCACCAGGGTGACCCGGGCCCCGGCCTGGCCCGCCTCCCCGGCGTCGATGCCGGCGTTGGCATTGGCGTCGAGGTACACCCGGTTGCCGATGGAACCGGTCTGGCGGACCACGACGTGCTGCCACGCGGCGCGCATGCCGTCCACCGACCCGAACCCCCCGATGTAGGAGGTGCCGGGGAACCAGGCGTTGGTTGAGCCGTCGGTGACGTGGAGGTAGTAGTCGACCCCGTCGGGGGTGACGGCGGGGCCGGGGACATCCGCGCTGAACTCCAGCACTGTTCCGCTGGCGCCCAGGTCATTGACCACCCGCGAGGCCATGGCCACGTCGGTGAAGGCGGGCAGGCCATTGGCGTAGGCCACCAGCCCGGCCACCGTGGCCAGCGCGGTGGTGGTGCGGTAGCTCATGGTGGCACTGCAGGTGCGGGTGGCACAGTTGGCCTGGGCCACCAGGTGGATTGGCGCAAAGGCGCTGGCGGTCGTCACCGGGGCGTGGACGATGTGGACGGGCTCGGCCACGTGCACGTTGAAGTAGTGGACGCCGGTCCCATCGGTGCGGCTGACCTGGGTGGCCACGTACGCCGTGCCCGGGCTGTAGGCGGTGGTGACGCCGTCGGTGGCCCGGATGTAGTAGTCGACGCCCTTGGTCGTGACCACCTCGGCGGGGATCTGCGCCCCCCAGCGGCCCACCGCGGTGGCCTGGCCGACAGCGGTGGCCGGTCCGGCCAGGGCCATGGCCACGGTGGTCCACGCCGGCTCGGCGGCCAGGCCGGCGCCGGTCACCCGGTAGGACAGGGTGACCGAGCACTGGGCGGTGGAGCAAGGTACGACGGCGTCGATGGGGATGGCCTGGGCCGGCGGGGCGCTGAGCACCGGGGCGTGGAGGATGGCGGTCGGGGCCAGCACGGTTACGTGGTAGGTCGGGGTGGCGTCGGTGACGTAGCCGTCGTTGACCGCCAGCCAGTAGTCCACCCCCTCGGTGGTGGCGTCGGCGGCAGGGACGGCGCCGGTGTAGGTCCACAGGGCGCCGACGACCGCCCCGGGGGTGGGCGGGGCGGCGACCATGGTGGCCGAGCGCCAGTCATGGCCGGTGGTGCGCCAGTGCAGGGTGGCCACGCACGCCGGCGTGGCGCAGTTGGAGCGGGCCTCGATGGCGATGGGCTGGTTGTAGTAGGCGGTGGCCACCGGGGCGTGGACCACGTGTGGCGGCTCAAGGACGCGCACGGGATGGGCGGCCACCCTGGTGCCGTCCACGGGGAGGTAGGCACCCCAGTAGCTGGTGCCGGGCGAGAAGGTGCGGGTGTAGCCGTCGCCGGCCTCCAGGTAGTAGGCCAGCCCGACGGTGGTCACCGCCGCGGCGGGCACGACGCCCCGGTAGGTGGCGACCCGGCCCGCTGGCGTGGATGTCGGCGACCCCACCTGGGCCATGGGCACGGACACGAACGTGGGCGCCAGCACCGAGGTGGCCAGCGCGGAGGTGGCGTAGTGCAGGCTCACGGTGCACGACTCGGTGGCGCAGGTGAGCTGGGTGTCGATGGCCAGGGCCTGCAGAGCCGGGGCGGTGGCCACCGGGACGTGGAGGAAGTGGGGCGGGTCGAGGATGCGCACATGGGCGTAGCCCACCCGGGTGCCGGGGACGGGGGCGTAGCCGTCGACCGCCGTGGTGCCCGGCCACCACGAGGTGGTGGGCCCATCAGTGACGGAGAAGAAGTAGTCGACGCCCCGGGTGTCGGCCACTGCGGCGGGGATCTGGCCGTGCAGCGCCACCACCGACTGAGTGCCCGAGGCGCCCAGGAGGGAGGTGGTCATGGGCGGTGGCGAAGACGGGCGCGGGGTCGAGGGCGTTGGAGGTGGTCGTGCGGAAGTACAGTGTGGCCGCACAGGCCGCGACTGCGCAGTTGATCTGGGCCTCGATGGGCACCGGTTGGCGGTAGGGGGAGTTCGTCACCGCCGCGTGCACGATGTGGGGAGGCTCCAGCACGTGGGTGTGGTGGTTAGCCGGTGCGCATGCCGTCGGTGGGGGCGTAGTAGCCCTGATAGGGCGTGCCCGGCCACTAGGTCGTGGTGGTCCCGTCGGTGACCGAGAAGAAGTAGTCGACGCCGCGAGTGTCGACGTAGGAGGCGGGGATCGACGCCCTGAAGCCGAGGAGGCTGCCGGGCCCGCCCAGCGAGGTGGGCGCGCCATCGGCGGTCATGGTCACCCGGGGCCAGGCCGGGGTGGCGAGCAGGGGCTGGGCGGCGGCCCCGTCGGTGGTGGTCCGGTAGTAGAGCGTTGCCGTGCAGTTGGCCGTCGAGCAGCTGGCCCGCAGGCCGAGGGCCAGGCCCTGGCCGCTCTGGCCGAACGGCGGCGGGTCATGGGCCACCAGCGGCGGCGACACCACGGCGACGTGGAAGTAGGAGTGGGCCACCGCGCTGGGCCCGTTGACCGAGGGCAGATTGACCGAAGAGGATCCCGGGAACTGGGTGATGGCGTTGTTGTCGCCCACCTCCAGGAAGTAGTCGACCCCGGTGGTCCGCACCGCCGTGCCCGGCACGGTGGCGCTCCAGGCCAGCGCACTCTGGCCGTTGAGGGTGGTGGCCTGGCCTCGCGTCATGTCCACCCGAGTCCAGCCATCAGCCAGGACGGCGGAGACGCCGGTGACCGGCGTCGGCCGGTAGAACAGGCGGGCGTCGCAGGTGTGGCCCTGCCCGCAGGTGGAAGTGAGGGCCAGCGTGATGTCGGCGTCCACATAGGCAGTGGGCACCGGCGCGTGGGCGACGGCGGGGCCGGTGGCCTGGTCGCTGACGTCGATTCGGTTCGACGGCGCCGACCAGGCGCTGGGGTTGCCCGCCAGGTCGCGCCCTGCGGCCCGGAAGTAGTAGGAGTGGGCGGCGGTGACACCGTCGGAAGGGCCGAAGCAGAAGGTGGCGCCCGTCGAGGTCCGATCGGCGACGACCTGGGCGAAGTCTGGGCTCTCGGCCAGCTGCAGCCGGTAGTCGCGCATGCCGCTGGCCGCGTCGGCCGACGGCGCCCAGCTGCCGCAGATGCTGGTGCCGCTACGGCTCTTGGTCGCCCCGGTGGCATCGACGAACTTGGCGCCCGTGGGCATCGACGGCGGGTCGGGGTCCCACTTGACGGCGGTCGTGGCCGTCGAGGAAGCGACGTTCGCCCCGTTCTTGGCCGACGCGCTGAGGGTCAGCGCGCCGGGTGCCGAGGGCTGGGCGGAGGCCGTCGCCGACGGCGGGTACGGCGTGGGGAACGTTTTGGTCGTTGTCGGGCCGCCGAAGCCATAGGTGATCGATGCCACCCCGACCGAGTCGGCCGCCGTCACCCCGATGCTCGGCTGCGCCCGGTACCACCCGTTGTCCCCGTCGACGGTGGGCGCGCTGAAGGTCACTGCGGGGCCGGCTGCCGATGCCGGGAGCACGGTGGCGATCGTTGTCGTGACCACGCTGACCGAGCAGCTGATCGCCAGGGCTGACAGCGTCCGCCCGACTCGCCGGCGCGGGGCCGTTGCGCTGGATGCGCCCATCCGTGAGCCGAATGGACGCATGTGGCCCCCTCTTGAGCGCATGATTCTTCCCAATATCGGTGCGCGCCTGGCTGACTTGAGGGAATGTCTCCGCGGCTTGGAGGGCTTCACTCACGCGAAAACGTCTGCTCACTGAGAGCAGGTGATCTGACCGCGCGGAGCGTTCGTCCTGAAGATGAGCGTCCCCACCCAGGTTGCGTCGGGGTTCTCGCCGATGGAGACGAGCATTGTGCCGAGTCCGGCTCCGTACCCGCAAAGATCTCTGTGGCGGGTTTCCGCCGTACTCCGGCCGTCCCCCATCCACGCCCGGACGGCGGTCAACGGGCAGGTGGCGGGGACCGAACCGAAGACGAGGACCTTGCGCCGGCCCCGGGCCTCCTGGTCGACCTTGAGCGCCGCAGGTTGATGGCCATGCCTTCGGGACGGTCCTCCAGGTCTTCGACATCGAGGGCGGCCAGCTCCGAGCGCCGGAAGGCACCCATGTAACCCACCAGCAGCAGGGCCCGGTCCCGCACGCCGGCCAGGGTGTGCGGATCGCAGGTGGCCACGAGAGCGAGGACATCGTCGGTGAGCAGCGGCGACTTCTGGTTGGGGGCCATGCCCTTGGTCCGGCGGATGCCAGCCAGGACCAGGCGGACGCTCTCGACCTCGGTGGGGGAGAGGTAGCCCGCCCGGCGGTGGCCCTTGGCGATGCCCACGGCCCGGCGCACCACGGTGGAGGCCTTGTGGTCCCGGGCGAAGTCGGTGAGGTACAGGGCGACGACCTCGGCGTCGGCGGGAAGGGAATCGAACCCATGGCTGGCGCACCACGCCACGAAGGCCCGCCAGTCGGTGGCGTAGTTGCGCCGGGTGCCCTCGGCCTCGGCCGCAGCCAG
>JANMRJ010000632.1:0-1567 GCA_031370985.1 Acidimicrobiales bacterium | reverse complement strand
CCCGGCTCGGCGCTGCCGTCGTGGGGTCGCACATCCGCACCGGTGACCTGTGGGTACGCATCCGGCCCGACGCATGGGTCCGCGCCGCCCGCGAGTGCAAGGCCATGGGTTTCGACTACTTCTGCTATCTGTCCGGCATCGACTGGATGCCCCATACCTGGCCCAACCCCAAGGTCATCGAGGGCGTGGTCGACGCCGACACCGACGACGAGGACGGTAATGATGTCGCCGCCCTGGACGACGCCGAGCCCGAGTCCGATGAGCCGGCCGCCGGCGGCGAGATCGTCGCCGGGTACGCCGGTGGCGACACCCGCTTCCAGGTCATCGCCCGGCTGTACTCCACGATCCGCCACATCGGCGTCACTCTCAAGGCCGACCTCGACGACGTCAGCCCCAGCATCGACACCTGGGTCACCGAGTTCCCCGGCGCCGACTGGTGCGAGCGGGAGACCTATGAGATGTACGGCTTCGACTTCGCCGGCCACCCCAACCTGATCAAGCTCTACCTTCCCGGCGAGTTCGAAGGTTTCCCCATGCGCAAGGACTTCCCGCTCCTCGCCCGCGAGGTCAAGCCCTGGCCGGGCCTCGTCGATGTCGAGCAGTTCCCCGCCACCTACAAGAGCGACGACTGATGGCCGCCACCAACCAGCAGCGCCTGTCCTACATCGCCGCCCAGGCCGCCGACGCCCGCATGGCGGTCGAGCTCCAGACCGAGGAGATGACGCTCAACCTGGGCCCGCAGCATCCCGCCACCCACGGCACCCTGCGGATCGTGGCCAAGCTCGACGGCGAACAGGTGGTGAAGGCCGATGTCATCTGCGGCTACATGCACCGGGGCTACGAGAAGCTCACCGAGGTCCGCACCTACCCGCAGATCAACACCCTCATCAACCGGATCGATTGGCTCTCCTCCTTCGCCAACGAGGTGCCGTTCATCCTGGCCGCCGAGGATCTCATGGAGATCGAGGCGCCGCCCCGGGCCCAGTGGATCCGCACCCTTTTCTTCGAGCTGAGCCGGATCGCCAACATCACCCTGTTCATCGGCGAGATGGGCGTCCAGCTGGGTGCCATCACCCCGGTGTTCTTCGCCTTCCGTGACCGGGAGTACGTCCTCAACCTCATCGAGGAGGCCACGGGCGGGCGGTTCCACCCCAACTTCGACCGCATCGGCGGCATCAAGGACGACCTGCCCAAGGGCTGGATCGCCGAGACGAAGCAGGCCATGGTCCGCATCCGGGGCTACTGCGACGAACTCGAGAACCTCCTGATGGGGAACGAGATTTTCGAGGCCCGCACCCGTGGTGTCGGGGTGATCCCGGCCGATGTCGGCCTGTCCTACGGGCTCTCGGGAGCCAACATCCGGGCCAGCGGTGTCGACTGGGACCTGCGCCGCGATGCACCCTCGCCGCTGGCGTGGAAGGAACTCGACTGGAAGGTCTGGACCCACCCCGACGGCGACTCGTTCGCCCGCTACTGGGTCCGCCTGCAGGAGACGCGCGAGGCCACGCTCATGGTCGACCAGTTGCTCGACGGCCTGCCGTCGGGGCCGATCCAGGCCAAGGTGCCC
>JANMRJ010000955.1:0-1819 GCA_031370985.1 Acidimicrobiales bacterium | reverse complement strand
CAATCTCCGAGGAGGGGCCATGGTTGATCGAGTCGTGGTGTTGCACGCCGACGACGGACTGTCCTTCATCGCGGACGCATGCGCGGTGATGGCCGATGCCGTGAACGAGACCCAACTGGTCACCTCTGGGCACGCCGACCTCGTCGAGGCGTATGCCGAGATGGTCGTAGCCTTTGCTCGGCTGGTCCGTCCCCGGCTGCTGGAGGACGGGGAGACCGTCCGAGTGGCGGTGATGGACCACCTCCTCGATCGCCTGACCGAGGCCCGAACCGGGCTGATCGCCCTCCCGGTTCTCGACGTTGTCGACCGGCTCCACGGGGAACTCACCCAGGAGCACGCCCGGGTTTGACTCGCCGGGATCGTCCGGCCTGCTCCCATAACGACGAGACCTCGCGGGTGGGCTTCCTATCCCTGACCGCCGGTTCGGCGGCTACCCCTTAGGCCGTTCGAATGTCACGAGCACGCCCTCAACACCGCCCGGCCCGATTCGTCCTTTGATCTCGACGGCCGTCACCGCCTTCAGCTGCCAGCCCTGTCGGCCATGCTCGTTCAGTGTCTTCTCAAGCTTGTCGCCGGACATCTTCCCGCCGACCATGCCTTCCCGCAGCTCGACCACCTTGTACTCGAAGCTCTGTGCCATGGCGCTCACGCTAACCACGTGCCGGCTATCACGGTCCCCAGATCGCGAATTCGTGCCGACCGTCGTTCGTGTCGTCCCGGGTGGGTGCCCCACAACCACGAGGTCGCCCCGATTCGAACATGTCCCTGACCGCCGGTGGTTGGGCTTCCATCCGAGAGATGTCATGGATCAGGGGCGAGCACCCACTTCTGGAGCATCCCAAGAACCGGGTGACGAGCGGCACAGCGCGCCACGGAGACCCGTTGCCGTTGGGCCCGGATCGACCGAGCATGGAACAGTTTGCCGGCCTCCTCGGCTAAGCCGACGGCCACGTATGCCCACGACGGGGAGTTGCACGGTCGGTCGTAACAGGAACCACTCCTACTCGTGGCGCTGAGTTTCACCCGCTTCGTCGGGTCCGGCGCCGGCCAACCGGCCCATTGCCCGACCCGGCCGACGGGCTCGGCGGACACCACTCTGGTTTCCTCGGCCAGCTCTCGAACCTCGCCGTCCTCAGGTCCTCCTGCGGCTCCAACGTGCCTTTGGGCAGTTGCGTGCCGGCAGAGGGGTGTCGAAGACTAGGACCTCAGCTCCGTCGTCGTACTGGCGGACGACGCCGGCACAGACCGTCCGTACGACGCCCTCGCCTTCCGTCTTGCAGCAGGTTAGTTCGCGGCCGGGCGTCATCCGCTCCAGCCGAGTCGCCGGCCACCCCGTGGAGCCGTAAGTCGGTGGGCATGCCACGAGCGCGGCCTGGAGCGCGGCCGTGGGGCGCCGTGTGCCACCGGGAGGGTGGCCACGAGCGAAAGCTCCGGCGCGGCCCGCCAGCGTTTCGTCGGGCCGCCAGGAGGCCTTCGGTGGTCCCCATGTCGCCGTGGGTCCCCCACGGGGAAATGAGGGGTCCCCCGTCTGGGCGCCGGCGGTCATCCCATGGAGGCTGTCACCAGGATCCGGGTCGCGGGCTCGGAAGGCGACATAAGGAGACGGTGGCCATGACGGCAACGACGCAGACGAATGATCAGCTTCGGGTGTGGGTCCGGCTGCTCCGCACGGCGTGCATCGCCATGGCGGTGGCGATGCCGTTGTTCGTCGCCATGGCCATGTCCGGGGTCGGCGGGTACCGGGGCGGCTGGCTGTGGGCATCGGCTATCGCCGCTCCGGCGATGGCCGCCGTCGGCTGGGCCGGATGGGGACGCGCCC
>JANMRJ010000488.1:0-3507 GCA_031370985.1 Acidimicrobiales bacterium | reverse complement strand
CGACCGCCATCCCCGTCACAGTGATCCCACCGGGGACATGGCCGGGTCGGCCCGCACCTCACCATCGAGCATCTCGACAACCCGCGGGAGTCGGGCGGCCCGCTCCCGGTCATGGGTCACGACCACCACCGTGGTCCCGTTGCGGTTGAGGCCGGCGAGGATGGCGAACACCTCGTCGCTCGACCGGGAGTCCAGGTTGCCCGTGGGTTCGTCGGCCAGGATCAGCGCCGGCCGGGCCACGACAGCGCGGGCGATGGCCACCCGCTGGCGCTCGCCGCCCGACAGCTGCGCCGGCCGGTGCGCCAAGCGGTGGCCGAGCCCGATCCGTTCCAGCGCCTCCCGCGCCCGGCGCCGGCGCTCCCCCGCCGGCACCCCGTGGTAGAGCAGGCCCTGGGCCACGTTCTCGGTCGCCGACATGCCCTCGAGCAGGAAGAACTGCTGGAACACGAAGCCGATGGTCCGCGCCCGCAGCGGCGACAACGCCCGGTCTCGGAGCCCTGCGAGGTCCTGGCCGGCGATGCGAACGACGCCCGCCGACGGGCGGTCGAGTGTGCCCATCAGGTGCAGCAGTGTGGACTTCCCCGACCCCGAGGGGCCGACGATGCCGACCAGCTCGCCAGCGTCGATCGTGAGGTCGACGCCGTGGAGCACCTCCAGCGGCGGCGAGCCGGGATAGCGCTTGACGACGCCACGCAGCTCGACGACAGCCGTCATGACGCCGGCACCTCGACCCGGGTGCCCTCCGCCAGCCCCTCGCCGCTGACCTCCACCATTCCCCGGGCAAACAGCCCGGTGGCCACCCCGACGACGCGGCCGGGCACTGTCCCATCGACGAGGCGGACGCCATAACCGCCCTCGGCCAGCGCCAGCAGGGCATTGACAGGCACGGCCAGCACGCCCTTGCGGGAACTGCTGGTGATGCCGACCTTCACCGGGGCCTGATCGAGCGAACCGGTAGCGGCCGGGTCGTCGAGGCTCACGCTCACCGTCACCACCCGCTTGGCGGATTCGCCTTGGCCCTTGCTCTGCGCCACCGTGGCCACGGTGGCGACGGTGCCCGGGGTAAGGCGCCCGTCGGGGAGCTTCACGTCCACCTTGTCGCCCACCTTCACCAGCGACTGCTTGGTGGCGTCGAGGTCGACCTGCACGACCCGGGCGGTGGACGTCCCGGTCATCACCGCCAACCCCGGAGGCGCCTGAGAGCCCTTCTCGGCCTTGATGTCGGCGACCCGCAGGGCGCCGGGCAGGAACACCACCTGGCCTGGCTCCACCGAGCCGGTCTCCTCCAACCCGACCGCCTTCTGCCAGCGCTTCACGGCGGTCGTAGTCGCGGCGGTGAACTTCTCGTCGACCGTGACCTCGGCCTCGGTGGCATGCGCCAAAGCCACCAGGTTCTGCTCCAGTTGCTTCACGTCGGGACCGTCGGGCATACCCCAAGCAAGCCGGCGCCAGAGCGGCAGGTCGCCGTAGAACAGGCTCACCGGCCGGTTGTCGACGGAGTACAGCGACTGGCCCCGCTCGACGACGGTGCCCGCCTTCGGGACCGCGGTCACCGTCCCCTGCCCCTGGCCGGTCACCTTCGTCTCGCCCGAGTAGCCGAGGGTGCCGTCGACTTCCGTGCGGGCGACGAGGTCCTGCCTTGACACCGCGACCGACGAGGTGGCCGGGCGGTCGGACCGGGCTTCGGCCGCCGCCTCGCTCCCCGGCCCGCCCCAGCGGCCGGCGGCGAACAGGCCGGCGCCACCCACCATCGTCGCCGACAGTCCGAGGGCGACGATCCGACCCCTCATGGCCGGCCCGCTGTCACCGTCAGTGCGCCGCCACCAGGCACCGAGCTGACGCCCGCACGAGGCCCTCCGCCAAACAGCGAGCCGCACGCCGTCTGGGCAGCCTGGAACGCCGCCGAATCCACCGAGATCGCGCCCGGACCGCCGGGACCGCCGACCGTGATGTGCACGCCGCCGCCTGAGAAGTCGGGGTCGGGCATTTCGACGCCGTTGTCCCGCATGCACCTGGCGAACTTCAGGGCGCGGTCCTGCTCCTTCGGATCGATCGGGCCGGGGCCGTCGCCGATGAGATCCTCCAGAAAGTGCCGGCAGGCGTTGTCGGCCGCCTCGAAGCCGGCCGGCAGCTCGGTCAACACGCCGGCGCTCCCGCGCACCGGGCCGTCACCGATCATGACCCGACCGCCTTCGCTCGCCACCGGGTCGGGCATGTCCACCCCGTGATCGCGCATGCACTTGGCGAAGTCGAGCCCGGCCTGCTGGGAATCGGCGCCCTTCTTGTCCGGCGCCTTCCTGGCCGCGGACCGGTGGCCGGCCGAGGCCACGCCGTCGGCCGATGCGTTCGGCGAGCCCCCACAGGCGGTCGCCAGCAGGCCCAGGGCCAGGGCCGCCGGGGCGACGAGCGTCCGGAACCGTCGATGCATTGTCAGCCTCTCTCGCCGGGCGGACGATCGCCGCGCCGGCACAGGGACTCCTACAAAAAAACCCATGTCGCCGCCGTAACCCGCAGCAGTTATGCCACGGTTATGTGGACCCGGACACTGTTCTCCGCGGACAGCAGGAGGCCGAGATGCGAGTACTGGTGGTGGAGGACGAGGAGGTTCTGGCCGACGCTATCGCCCGCGGCTTGCGTCGTGAGGCCATGGCCGTCGATGTCTCCTACGACGGGGCCTCGGCGCTCCAACGCATCGCCGTGAACCACTACGACGCCGTCGTCCTCGACCGGGATCTGCCCGGCGTGCACGGCGACGAGGTATGCCGGCGCCTCGCCGGGGCGCCCCTCTCGCCGCGGATCCTGATGCTGACTGCCTCGGCCGGCGTCGACGACCGGGTCGAGGGGCTCACGCTGGGCGCCGACGACTACCTGGCCAAGCCGTTCGCCTTCGTGGAGCTGGTGGCCCGGCTGCGGGCTCTGGCCCGCCGGGCGGCCAGCGCACTGCCGCCGGTCATCGAGCGGGGCGCGATCAGTCTCGATCCCGCCCGGCGAGTGGCGTCGCGCGACGGCCGCTTCCTCCGCCTCACCAACAAGGAGCTGGCGGTCCTGGAGGTCCTGCTGCGCGCCGACGGCGCGGTGGTGAGCGCCGAGCAACTCCTGGAACGGGCGTGGGATGAGCATGCCGACCCGTTCACCAACGCAGTGCGGGTGATGATGGTCAAGCTCCGGCGCAAGCTCGGCAACCCGCCGGTGATCGAGACGGTCGCCGGCGCCGGTTACCGGATCCCTTGAGCAGTGCGCTTCCAACCCACGATCCGTCTCCGGCTCACGCTGGTCTACGGCGGCATGTTCCTCCTCGCTGGCGCCGTGCTGCTGACCCTGAACTACGCCCTGGTCAAGCGCAGCCTGAACCAACAGTCCGGGGCGGTCGGCGTGCAGCTCGGGCCAGACTTCGCTCCGGAGGCGCACGACCCAGGAGGTGACATCAACCTCCTCCGGCCACCGCCGGCCTTCGGACAAGAGGTTGTCGTCTCCGACGGGCGCCAGCTCGACGAGGTCCTCGGCCAG
>JANMRJ010000485.1:0-2118 GCA_031370985.1 Acidimicrobiales bacterium | reverse complement strand
TTGAGCCGAACGCCGTTCCGTCGGTCCTTGAAGGAGGTAGCACCACCTAGCGAAGCTAGGTGAGGGCGGCGCTGGAGGCCGGCAGAGTCGCGACGAGGTTCACCGCAGGGCTTCAAGCACGGTCCCGGAACCGTCCCTGATCTTCACGGGCCGGGCCAACTCGAGAGCAGGTCTGCGGGCCTCCATGGCCCACGTCGAACTAGGACATGCGCGTGCCTCACAGGGGTGCTGTCCCGCACATCGATCCCTCAGCGGGACTCGACAGGGAGGATGGGGATGTGCCCCTCCTCCCGCATCCCCGACCTGTCGAGGACGGCAATGCTTCCCCGGTTCGCCATCCCCGACGCGACAGCCACGGGGGCGTAGGGTTGGGAGTTCCTGGGTCCCGGTCTGACCGCCGAGCCGGCTTGCGCCGTCTCGAGCCGTCTTGTGAAGGATCCGTCGACCGAGCCCCAGGATTGTTCCCGGCACCCACCTATCTCGCCGGTGTGACTTGCCCGACCTGTGCAAGAGGCCGGGGCTCACGGGTCCGTCGGTCAGCGGGTACGTGCCACCCCTCAACTTGGAAAGGGATGGCCTGATGACCATCGTAGAGGAACGCGCAATCACCGGCGGGGTCGACACCCACGCCGACAGCCACGTCGCCGCCGCGCTCGACCCGATCGGCGGCGTGCTCGGGACCGAGCAGTTCCCGACGACCCCCGCCGGCTACGCCGCCCTGCTCGCCTGGCTGGGCGGGTTCGGGACCGTCGTCGTGGTCGGCATCGAAGGCACGGGCAGCTACGGCGCCGGCCTGGCCCGTCACCTGGCCGCCGCGGGCATCGCCGTGGTCGAGGTCGACCGCGCCGACCGAGCCGACAGGCGACGGGCCGGGAAGTCCGATCCCCTCGACGCCGTCAGCGCGGCGAGGGCGGCCCAGTCCGGCCGGGCCCGGGGGACGCCGAAGGGTCGCGACGGCGCGGTGGAGGCAATCCGTGCGCTCATGGTCGCCAAGCGATCCGCGAGAGGCGAGCGCACCCGAGCGGTCAACCAAACCAGGGCGCTGGTCCTCACCGGACCCGATGACCTGCGGGCCCGCTTCGCCGACCTCAGCACCAACGACCTGATGGCTGAGGCTGCGTCGATGCGCCCTCGCCCCGGAGATGTAGTCGGCTACGCCACCCGGTTCGCCGTGCGCGAGCTCGGCCGGCGTGCCGAGTTCCTCGACGACCAGCTAGACCGGCTCAACGAGCTCATCCTTGCCCTCGTGGGCGCCCATGCCCCCACCCTGCTGGCCATCCACGGCGTCGGCCCCGACACCGCCGCCATTCTCCTCATCGCCGCCGGCGACCATCCCCAGCGGCTCCGCTCCGAGGCGGCCTGGGCGCACCTGTGCGCGGCGGCCCCCATCCCGGCGTCGTCGGGCAAAGTCACCCGTCACCGCCTCAACCCCGGCGGGGACCGCCAGGCCAACCATGCGCTGTGGCGGATCGTGATCACCCGCATGGCCTCGCACCCACCGACGCGTGCCTATGTCGAACGGCGCTGCGCCGAGGGGAAGACCAAGACGGAGATCATCCGCTGCCTGAAGCGTTACGTCGCCCGCGAGGTGTACCCCCACCTCCGCCCGGCCGCCGACTGACGCACTTTCTCGGGGCGGCCTGACCCTCGACTCGACTGCCGCTACTTGCTGGCCTTCAAGAGATTTGTCGGCCGTCCCGAGCACCACCGCCATCTGCTGGAGCGGACCTAATAAGAGCTTGCCCTCACCCGAGTGGCCCATCCCTGTCTTGTCCGCGACCCCGGCAACCCATCAGGAAGGACACCCTCATGCAGCCCGTCACGGTCGAGATCGACATCGGTTCCGCCAGCACCCGAGGACGCCCGACCGACCGGGCCTGGCTCCTCCGTCTCCGACGCGGCGACCGTCAGGTCATCACCACCATCGGCCTGTCTCGAACCGCCGCCGAACATCTCGCCGAGCAGGTCATCGACCTCCCTCGCCGACCCCCAAGAACCCCTTGACAAGACATAGGAGCATCTCAGACGCCCGCCCTCGGCCCCTCGTGGCTGGCAACGACCACCTGGTTGCGCCGGCCTGACCCCCCTACGGCGCCGGCCCGACCCAGACTGCGGCAC